>SHXP01000101.1 GCA_009693225.1 Limnohabitans sp.
CATTCTTTGTACGAAATTCTGCGAGTGCTGGACCTGAATATGTTTGAAACCACGCCAATATCAACCCTGCTGGGCAAACTGCAGGATGGGCCTGTATCCGGTCAAGATCCTATTCAACAAGCCCTGTTCCCAACGTTGGGACACTAGTGGACCGAGATCTTTTTTAAACAGGGTTTTTCAGACCATCCCTAACTGAGAACTATTCTTATTTGCATTTACTCAGATCAAATACGGGTTAATCAGAAGACTTGCAAAGATTGAAAGTACGCCACATTTAGTCCAAATCCATTAAAGGGCACAATACGCCCGCCATGACCGTACTCGAAACCTACCAGCAGGAACTGAACAACCGGGGATTTGAAGCCGACCCGGCTCAATCACGTGCCGTGACAGTGCTCGATCGTTGTGCATCGGAATGGGCCGAGTACAAACATAAGCGTGGCAACAAGTTGAAAAAACTGATCAACCACCCCGATATTCCTAAGGGGGTTTATCTGTATGGCGGTGTCGGTCGCGGCAAAAGCTTTTTGATGGATTGTTTTTACAACGCTGTGCCGATCGAGCGCAAAACCCGCTTGCATTTTCACGAGTTCATGCGAGAAGTACACCGCGAATTGCGCGAATTGCAGGGTACCGTCAACCCCCTGGATGAACTCGGTGTACGAATGGCAAAACGCTTCAAGCTGATTTGCTTTGATGAGTTTCATATTGCCGATATCACGGATGCGATGATTCTGCACCGTCTGCTGATGGCGATGCAGCACAATGACATAGGTTTTGTGACTACATCCAATTTCCGCCCCGATGAGCTGTATCCCGACGGTTTACACCGCGACCGTCTGCTGCCTGCCATCGACTTACTCAATGCCACCATGGACGTTGTGAATGTAGACAACGGGGTCGATTACCGGGGAAGAATGCTGGAACAGGCGCAGTTGTATTTAACGCCTTGCAATGAATCCACAGAGGCTGTCATGCAGGACACTTTCAACCATCTGGCTGAAATGCCCGATCAGGACGGTTTGCTGTCGATTGAAGAGCGTAAGCTGTGGGCAAAACGGCGAGCCGGCGGCATGGTCTGGTTTGATTTCAAAGTGTTGTGCGTCGGGCCGCGTTCTCAAAATGATTTCCTGGAGATTGCCAGCCAGTTTCATACCGTTTTTCTCAGCGGTGTACCCAGGATGGAGGTTCGCATGTCTTCCCAGGCGCGTCGCTTTACCTGGTTGATCGACGTTTTGTATGACAGACGTGTCAAACTCGTGATTCAGGCTGATGTGGAGCCCGAGGCCTTGTACACCGAAGGACCGATGTCGCACGAGTTTCCCCGCACGGCTTCACGTTTGCTGGAAATGCAATCGGCCGAATTTCTGGCGCTCGGGCGCCGCTTGGTAGATACTTCATTGACATAGACATGAACATGAAAAAAATTCTCATTCTTGCGGGCTTTTACCTTTCGGTGACTTTGCCATCGCATGCCTGGCAGGCTGCCAACACACCGGTCGCGCTCCCTGCCGAAGATACCTTGCAAGGCGTCAACGTGGAAGAAGACCGAGCACGCATCAAAAGTGCGCGTGATGCCGCGCAGCTGGATTACAAAAATGCGGTTCAAGCCTGTTATCAGAAAATTTCGGTCAGCAGTTGCAAGATGGACGCACAGCAGAAAAAAATTGAAATAGACAATGATCTTCGCCGCCAGGAGATTCTGCTCAATGCCTATCAGCGACAGCTGCGAACTGACAAAGCGCTGCAGCGTCTGGAAGAAAAACAAACTGCCGAGAAACAAACAGAGGCGGAAGAAAAGCGCATTGAATTCCACAACAGTCATTTGGACAAATTACAGGAAAACTTGGAGAAAAACGAAAAATACCTGCAGCAACAGGAAGAGATTGAAGCCAACCGGGGAAAATACGAAAAGCGCATGCAAGAGATCAAAGAGCGCCAGCGCAAGCAACAGGAAAAGGCCGCCGAGATTGCCAAAAAACGTGCTGAATACCAGCGCAAGCTCGATGAAGCGGAAAAACACCGTCAACAGGTCGAGAGCGACAGTGCGACCCGCAAGCAACCGCCTGACCCCCCCTGGCCCAAACCCCGCCCCGAAGATATTCCCAAATGACGGGGCATTGCCTTGGCCGATAGCCTGAGTGATGTGGTGCGAGAAATGTTCACCCCGCAGGGGCCTTTGGCGCGTGCCACCGCTTTTTTCCAGCCCCGACAAGGACAGACCGACATGGCCGTGGCCGTGGCCCATACCTTGGAGCACGGCGGATCGTTGGTGGTCGAAGCCGGCACCGGTGTCGGCAAAACCTTTGCCTACCTGGTGCCCGCCTTGCTCAGCGGCGAACGCGTTTTGCTGTCTACAGCCACCAAAACTTTGCAGGACCAGTTATTTGCGCGGGATATACCTGACGTATTAAAGGCGTTGGGCCTGCCCTTGAAACTGGCCATGCTCAAAGGCCGGGGCAGTTACCTGTGTCAGCAACGCCTTGAACTGGCTTTGCAATCGACCACATTGCCCGATCGCCAGTCTGTTAAAAGCCTGGCTGTGGTGCAGAAATGGTCACGCACCACATCAAGTGGCGATCTGGCCGAGGTGCCTTCACTGGACGAACGCTCGCAACTTATCCCCTTGATCACATCGAGCCGGGACAACTGCCTGGGCTCGCCGTGTCCGCATTGGCGCGATTGCCACGTGAATCAGGCACGGCGAGAAGCCATGGCTGCAGATGTGGTGGTTATCAACCACCATTTGTTTTTTGCTGATATGGCGGTGCGTGAATCCGGGATGGCTGAGTTATTGCCCACGGTGCGCGTGGTGATTTTTGATGAAGCGCATCAGCTCAATGAAACCGGTATCCAGTTTCTGGGCAAACAACTTGGCACGGCTCAGTTGCTGGATCTCGCACGCGATGTGCTGACCGCCGGACTGCAACTTGCACGCGGTCTGGTGGATTGGCAAACTGTCACCGGCGCCTTTGAAAAAACCATACGCGACTGGCGCCTCGTGGCCGGCCGGCAGCCTGCCAATGCAAAACTGCGCTGGAACCAGGCTCAGCCTCAGGGCTTGGATGAACAGGACTGGCAGCAGGCTATGCAGGATGTGAACGAGGCAGCGATCAGGCTGCAATCGGCGCTTGAATCTGTCATTGACGCAGCCCCGGATTTTCAGCGCATGCATGAACGACTTGAAGAAGTGACGGGGCTGATCGGGCATTTCTGCGGGGCCTGTGCAACAGGTTCAGTGCGCTGGCTTGATGTCGGGGCGCAACTTCGCTGCATGGAAGTGCCGTTGGATATTGCCGACGTCGTGCAAAATAAATTGCTTGATTCGCAGGTGCTGACCGTGCCAGATACCAAACGCGAACCGGTGGCATTGCCGCGCAGCTGGATTTTCACCTCTGCCACGTTGGGAACGGACGAGACTTTGAGCTGGTTCACCGAACCTTGCGGTTTGCAAAATGCACAAGTGCTGAGGGTGCAGAGTCCGTTCGATTTTGAAAATCAGGCCTGGGTCTATGTGCCCCGGCTCATGGTTTCACCCAAAGACCCTGAACACAGTGCCCAAGTCGGCGAACTGTCCTTGCAAGTCGCCCGCGCCCTGGGTGGGCGCACGCTGGTGCTGACCACCACCACCCGGGCTTTGCGTGCCATCGGTGAGCAGTTGCAAACCGCCATCGGCGACAGCGGCGAGTTGGTCATTCTGGTTCAGGGGCAGCACCCCAAGCGCGAATTGATGCAACGTTTCCGCCAGGCCATCGAACCAGGCGGTTGCGGTACGGTGCTGGTGGCGACTGCAAGTTTCTGGGAAGGCTTTGACGTCCCAGGTGACGCCTTGCAAGCTGTGGTGATTGACAAACTGCCGTTTCCACCGCTTAACGATCCTCTGGTTGAGGCACGCAGCCAGCGTTTGGAGTCGCAAGGCCGAAGTTCTTTCAATGATTATTTTTTACCCGACGCTGCGGTGTCTTTGAAACAGGGGGCAGGGCGCCTGATAAGGCGTGAATCAGACCGAGGTGCCCTGGTGGTGTGCGACAACCGGCTGGTCAGCACGCCTTATGGACGGCGTTTGCTGGCAGGTTTGCCGCCCATGAAACGCCTAGATCAATTGCCGCAGTTGATACGGGCGCTGGAAAGCATCACCAGAACTTGAACCAGCTTTTCTTTTCAACCGGTACCGCGGGTGCGGGTTTGGGAAAGAAATTGCTTTCCGGGAAAGAAGCCTGTAACACCCTTAGCGTGTCATCACGCAACTGCGTTAAACCCAGTGCCTGGTAGGACTCGATCAGGATGATGAGCGCGGTTTCTGCGGCCTCGCTGTTCGGGTAGTCGTTCAAGGTGACCTGGGCCCGGTTGACGGCGGCGACATAGGCCTCTTTTTTGTAGTAATACCTGGCAACTTTCAACTCGGACTTGGCCAGCAGGTTGATGATGTGGCGCATGCGCAGTCTGGCGTCTTCCGCGTATTTGGATTCGGGGAAGCGGGTGACCAACTCCTTGTAAGCCTCAAAGGAATCGCGCGCCGCCATCTGGTCGCGTTCAGCCAGGTCCTGCTTGAACCATTTGGACATCAGTCCCATGTCATCGTTGAAATTGATGGTGCCCTTGAGGTAGAGCGCATAGTCAACAGCAGGGTTGGCGGGGTTGAGCTTCATGAACCGGTCCAGCGTCATCAGAGCACCGACACGGTCGCCGTTTTTCAATTGGGCATAGGCTTTGTCCAGCTGTGCCTGCTGAGCCAGAACGGTACCTGCCGCGCGACCCTCCAGCTTGTCAAACAGATTGATGGACTTGTCATACAGGTTGCCGCGCATATTGTCCTTGGCCTCGGTGTAAATCTCCTCCGGGGTCATTTTGGCGGTAGGGTCTTTTTCCCCAGTGGCGCAACCGGCCAGCTGCAGACCCGAGAACAACAACGATAATGAAATAAATCTCAACACATTGAACCTTAAAACATTGAACTGAACCGATTATCAACGATGCATCCTGACAACCACAGCAAGACCCTGCCGGTAGCCATTGCGGAGGTGGACGCAGATGAACTGGATGCCGAGGTTGAAGAGCGTCGTCTGGAAATCCCGTCGCAACTGCACCGCGAGCGGCTGGACCGCGCGCTTGTTCAGTTGATGCCTGAATTCTCCCGCAATCACCTTAAACATCTTATCGAGGGTGCCTGTGTCAGCAGCAGCGCACAGACTAATCCGATCGCCAAGGTGGCCTACCTGGTCAAGGCGGCAGAGACCATCACCGTCCGTTTGCAGCCTACTGCCATGTCACAGGCCTATGTGCCGCAGGCCATGGCCCTGGATATCGTGTACGAGGATGCCCACTTGCGCGTCATTCACAAGCCGGTTGGTCTAGTCGTGCATCCGGCGCCGGGCAATTGGAGCGGTACCTTGCTCAATGGGTTACTCGCGCTGGATGCAAGCGCCCCGCAGGTACCGCGTGCCGGGATTGTTCACCGTCTGGACAAGGACACCAGCGGTTTGATGGTGGTGGCGCGTACCCGGGCCTGCATGGACGCCCTGGTGCAAATGATTGCAGCGCGCGAAATCGCGCGCGAGTACCTGGCCATCAGCCCGCGCCCCTGGCGCGGCGATGCGCACCGTGAAGTGGGGTTACCGATAGGACGCGACCCGCGCCAGCGGCTGCGCATGGCGGTGGTGGACCTGGAGCGCCAGTCCGGCAAATCCGCCCATACCAGCCTGCAATGTCTGGATAGCAACGACCAGGGCTGTCTGGTGCATTGCACCCTGCACACCGGGCGTACCCACCAGATCAGGGTGCATATGGCCGCCATCGGTCTGCCATTGCTGGCCGACGGTTTGTACGGTGGTCAGGGCAGCCCGGTGATTCAGCGCCAGGCTTTGCATGCCTTCAGTCTGTCTTTTGAGCATCCCTTCAGTGCCGAGCCCCTGTATTTCCAGGTTGCCCTGCCGGGGGATATGCAGGCCGCGTTGGCGGGCATGGGGCTGCATCACCCCCTCAGCTAGAATGTCAGGTTGATTTCCCCGGATAAAAACTATGAACACCCTGGATGCCAAGCGTGTCCTCGAGACGGCTTTGTTGTGCGCTACCCAGCCCTTACTGGTGCGGGAATTGCGTCAACTGTTTCACGATGAACTCGGCGCTGACACCCTCAAGAACCTGCTTGAATCGATTCAGCAGGACTGGCAGCTGCGCGGCTTGGAACTGGTGAATGTCGCCAGCGGCTGGCGCATGCAAAGCCGGCCTGAAATGCGCGATTTCCTGGACCGGTTGCACCCTGAAAAACCGCCCAGGTATTCCCGCGCGGCGATGGAAATGCTGGCCATCATTGCCTACCGCCAACCCGTCACACGCGGTGACATGGAAGACATCCGGGGCGTGACGGTCAATTCGCTGGTGATTAAACAATTGGAAGACCGCGGCTGGGTCGAAGTCATCGGTCACCGTGAAACCGTCGGCCGCCCCATGTTGTATGCCACCACTCGCCAGTTTCTGGATGACCTGGGCATTGCCTCGCTGGACCAGTTGCCTCCCTTGGAAACCCGGGGTGCCAGCGAAGGCTTTTTTGATCAATTGGCCGTGGCTGAAGCGGCGGATCCCGCGCAAATGCAAATCTCGCTTGACGCCGACGATATGCCTGCACCGGTCAGTGACGAACCATTCCAGGGCTTGCAACCGGCCGGGCAACCGGTGACGCAAGACGACCACCCCGCGGGTACCACTCAGTGACCAAACCCGGCATACAGTTTGATGACATCGTCTCCGGCGCATACGACGATCAGGCGCTGCCACCCGCGCACTCCGGGCCCGTTAAACGCGTGCTCAGTGCCCAGCCCGACACACCCAAACTGCATAAGGTGCTGGCCCAGTCCGGCCTGGGCTCGCGGCTTAACATGGAGCAACTCATCGCCGACGGCAAGGTGCTGGTTAACGATGAGCCTGCCCACGTCGGCCAGCGCATCCAATACGGGGACCGCATCAAGGTCAACGGCAAACCCTTGTTTGTGCGCATCGAGCCGCCCCCGCCGCGCGTCATCGCCTATCACAAACCCGCCGGGGAAATCGTCAGCCGCGATGACCCGCAAAGCCGTCCGACGGTATTTCGCAAACTGCCCCGCCTGCAGACAGGTAAATGGCAGTCTGTCGGTCGCCTTGATCTGAACACCGAGGGCTTGTTGCTGTTCACCAATTCAGGTGAGCTTGCCAACAAACTGATGCATCCGCGTTTCGGTCTGGAACGCGAATATGCGGTGCGGGTCCTGGGCCATTTAAGCAATATCGAAAAAACCAAACTACTCGAAGGCGTGCAACTAGAAGACGGCGAAGCGCGTTTCGGCAGCCTCGAGGAGGGCGGTGGCGAGGGCGCGAATTGCTGGTACCGGGTCACCATCCAGGAAGGCCGCAACCGTGAGGTAAGGCGGATGTTCGAGGCCGTCGGTCATGCGGTCAGCCGCCTAATACGCATTCGTTACGGAAAAATGCTCTTGCCGCGCGGGCTCAAGCGCGGCGAATGCATGGAACTTGACGGTGCGGACACAGAGCAACTGATCCGCAGCGCCGGACTCGGCCGCGTGTCGGCTAGGCCTGCCGACCTTCGCCAATCCACACCGCCCCCAACACCGGCGCGTAAAACCCGCGCACACAACCTGGTGGCCGCGGCCAAACCCGATTTCATCGGCGCTGACAGCCTCACAAGGCAGCGGCGCGACCAAAAAACCCAGGCATCACGTAAAAAGGCTTTACCTCGCAGGGCTAAAATAAGCTGATATTGGCTATTCGCCATTATTTTTGTCAACTTTCTGGAAACTTTTCTCATGGCTATCGAACGCACACTCTCCATCATCAAACCCGACGCTGTCGCCAAAAA
>SHXP01000102.1 GCA_009693225.1 Limnohabitans sp.
GGCGAGCGCTTCCTCTGGTACTCGTCCACCGGCTGGATCATGTGGAACGTACAAATCAGCGGCTTGATGAGCGGCACTACCTGCGTGATTTACGACGGCAACCCGGGCGGCACCAAAGACCACTCGGATTGGAGTGTGCTGTGGCGCTTTGCAGCCGCCGAGGGCGTGACTTTTTTCGGCGGCGGTGCGGCGTTTTATGCCAATTGTATGAAGGCCGGGGTGCAGCAATGGGGCAGCGAGCAGATGAAACAGGTCTATGCGAATGCCGGTGTGTAGCGCCCAGACATCTGGTGGTGCAATATTTCCGGCGGTACCGATGCGGGCACCTATGTTGGCGGGCTGCGCGATCTGCCCATGGTGGCCGGCGAAATGCAATGCCGTTTTCTGGGCGTGAGTGTCGAGGCCTGGAACGAACAAGGCAACCCGGTGACAGACGAGGTGGGTGAGCTGGTGGTCACGCAGCCGCTGCCTTGCATGCCGCCGTATTTCTGGGGTGACAAAGACAATCAGCGCTACCTGGGCAGTTATTTTGATACCTTTCCCGCCGGTCAGGGCAGAAAACCCGGCGGCGGCGACCTCGGTCCCGAGGCCGGCGCGGTCTGGCGCCACGGTGACTGGTTGAAGATCACACCCGAGGGCCGCGCTGTTATCTACGGTCGCAGTGATGCCACCATCAACCGCTACGGACTGCGCATGGGCACCAGCGAGTTGTACAGTGCCATCGAGGCCTTGCCCGAGGTGTTGGACAGCATGGTGGTTGACCTGGAATATTTGGGCAAAGAAAGCTACATGCCGTTGTTTGTGGTGTTGCGCCCGGGTCTGACGCTGGATGATGCTTTGCGTGCCCGTTTGAACGGGGCGATACGCACTGCGCTGAGCCCGCGTTTTGTGCCGAATGAGATTTTTCAGGTGGCTGAAATTCCACGCACCTTGTCGGGCAAAAAACAGGAGTTGCCGATCAAGAAACTGATGTTGGGCCAGCCGGTGGAAAAAGTCGTGAACCGCGACGCCATGGCGAATCCGGCTTGTCTGGATTGGTATATCGAGTTGGCGAAGAGGCATTTGGCGGCTGCCGGTTGACACTGATCCGGTATGCCGGATCACACGGTCAAAGTGAATCCGCAAATCCGCACAAGCGCTAATAAAACACCGCCAACTTTTCTCATAAACAGACCAAACCGCACGCGATTAACATCAAGGCTTTACGCATACCAAAGCCTACCGGAGCATTTATGGCCAAGACAGCATTTCACTGGGACGATCCGTTGTTACTCAACCTGCAATTGAGCGAAGACGAGCGCATGGTCCGGGAGGCCGCGAACGCGTATTGCCAGGACAAACTGCTGCCGCGCGTGACCGAAGCCTTCAGGCATGAAAAAACCGACCTCGCCATTTTTCGCGAAATGGGCGAGCTTGGTTTGCTCGGCCCCACCATTCCTGCGCAGTACGGCGGTCCCGAGTTGAACTATGTGGCTTACGGATTGATCGCGCGCGAAGTCGAGCGTGTTGATTCGGGTTACCGCTCGATGATGAGCGTGCAGTCGTCATTGGTGATGTTGCCGATTTTCGAATTTGGCACCGAGGGCCAGCGCCAGAAATATTTGCCCAGACTCGCCACCGGCGATTGGATAGGTTGCTTCGGTCTGACCGAACCCGACCACGGCTCTGACCCGGCCAGCATGGCGAGTCGTGCGCACAAGGTCAAGGGCGGCTATAAGCTCAGCGGCAACAAAATGTGGATCTCTAATTCACCCGTGGCCGACGTGTTTGTGGTCTGGGCCAAAGAGGTCAGCGAAGCCGGCGCGGTGGGTCCGATACGCGGTTTTGTGCTGGGAAAAGGCATGGCCGGTTTGAGCGCACCCGCCATACACAGCAAGGTCGGTTTGCGCGCCTCGATCACCGGTGAAATCGTCATGGACGGTGTGTTCGTTCCTGAAGAAAACGCTTTCCCTGAAGTGCAAGGCTTGAAAGGCCCGTTCACCTGTTTGAACAGCGCACGTTACGGCATTGCTTGGGGTGCGTTGGGTGCGGCCGAAGACTGTTTTCACCGTGCGCGTCAGTACACCCTGGACCGCCAGCAATTCGGCAGACCTTTGGCCGCCAATCAACTGATTCAGAAAAAAATGGCCGACATGCAAACCGAAATCGCACTCGGACTGCAAGCCTGTTTGCGTCTGGGTCGCATGAAAGACGAGGGCACAGCCTCGGTGGAAATCACGTCCATCTTGAAGCGCAACTCCTGCGGCAAGGCGCTGGACATTGCCCGCATGGCGCGCGACATGATGGGCGGCAACGGCATCAGCGACGAGTTCGGAGTGGCGCGGCATCTGGTTAATCTGGAAGTGGTCAACACCTATGAGGGCACGCACGATATCCATGCGTTGATTCTCGGCCGGGCCATCACCGGCATTGCCGCGTTTACGAATTAAGACCATGCTTTGACGCGGGACAGACGGCGGCCGTTCTCATGCCGCCGATAATGCCGGCATGAGCAAGAAGCAGCGTATTGTGGTGGGCCTGAGCGGCGGCGTGGATTCGGCCGTGACCGCCTTGATATTGAAACGCCAGGGCCATGAAGTCGTCGGCATCTTCATGAAGAACTGGGAAGACAACGACAACGATGAATATTGCTCCTCCAACCAGGACTTTATAGACGCGGCCGCCGTGGCCGATGTGATCGGCATAGAGATTGAGCACATTAACTTTGCGGCTGATTACAAAGACCGTGTGTTCGCCGAATTTCTGCGCGAATACCAGGCGGGGCGCACGCCTAACCCGGACATTTTATGCAATGCCGAGATCAAGTTCAAAGCCTTTCTGGACCACGCCTTTGCCTTGGGCGCAGACAAGATGGCGACCGGCCACTACGCCCGCGTGCGCCATAACCCGCACACCGGTTTGCATGAATTGCTCAAGGGCGTGGACAACAGCAAAGACCAGAGTTATTTTTTACACCGGTTGACGCAGGCGCAGTTGTCGCGGACTTTGTTTCCTGTGGGTGAACTGCAAAAGTCGGAGGTCAGGCGTATCGCTGATGAAGCCGGTTTGCCGAATGCGCGTAAAAAAGACTCCACCGGCATTTGTTTCATCGGCGAGCGGCCGTTCCGCGAGTTTTTAAACCGCTACATTGCCAAAACGCCGGGGCTGATCAAAACGGATCAAGGCAGAAAAATCGGCGAGCACCAGGGCTTGAGTTTTTACACCTTGGGTCAGCGTCAGGGCCTGGGGATTGGCGGCATCAAGGACAAAGGCGCACAGCGCGGCGGCGGCGATCATGCGCCCTGGTTTGTAGCGCGCAAGGACATGGACAGCAACACCTTGTGGGTGGTGCAAGGCCATGATCACCCCTGGTTGTTGTCCCCGGCTTTGCAGTTTGACAATGCGAGCTGGACCGCGGCAAAGCCGCCCGCACTGATCGATTGCTGTGCCAAAACCCGCTATCAACAATCTGATGCTGCTTGTGTGATTCAGCCTTTGTCTGATGGCGGTTACGGTCTGAGGTTTGCCGAGCCGCAATGGGCGGTGACCCCGGGGCAGTCGGCGGTGTTGTACGACGGCGAGGTGTGTCTGGGTGGCGGCATCATCATCAACTGATACGGTTGTAAGCAATCTGTGTCCGCCATGTCGTCATTCATGCGCAGTTTTTCTCCGAAGGCGTTTTTGCGGCTCGAGAAAACAAAAGGCACGAAGAACGCAATCGTTCTAAAACCAAATAGACCACTTCAGGTCGCGATCCAAGGGGGCGTTTTTGTTGAGCTAAAGCGCAGAAAAAATCGCACCGGATGGGTCGGCCTAAGCGTGTCTTAATCGAACCGCACGAAAGCCAACCTTTCCGGATGGATCAGTCAAAGCGTGTCTTCAAACGGACTTGGAGTGCCTTTAAACAGTAGAAATGCCAACCGGCTCGGCCAAAAGCAAAACCCCACCGCAGCGGGGTTTGAGCCAGAGGAGCAGACCGGTTTAAGCGGCTGTGAGCCAATAACCGGCATTGAACGGGCTGCTCATGCGAAGTGCCAGCGGCGACACATCGACGAGTTTGTCGGTGGGCATTTTTTCGCCGTCACCCAGTTCTATGCCTGTAGCCTCAATGCCATCGGCGCGCTCTGCGGCGGCGGCACGCGCCACCGAGAAAGAATAAAAGCAACGGAAAGACACCTTGCGTTCACCCCAGAATTCAGCAGCTTCGCGGAACACGTCCAGCAATTGCTCCCGCGCTTCTTTGTCAAACTTGGCGTGCGCCGGAATGTGTTCAAGCACCAGGATAAAGCCGGGTTGCTGGCCGGACTTGTACAAGGCATCGCTCATGCAATCGAACAAAGTGTCAAAGTTCTTGCCGGCTTGGGGTGAGAATGTGAACTGTTGCGCGGTCATGTCCAGGATATCCTGCTTGCTCTGGGCATTGGCAAGATGGGCATACAAAAAGTGGTAGCCCAATTGCGCCGCAGCCGACTGCAAGTCCGCCACGCGAAATGCCCGTATGGATTGAACAATATTGGTTTTGACTGTACGAAGAGGCATGTCCATCGCCATGGTATTCCTGCAAATTGTGAGCGCAAATTCCGGGCCTGTTTGAACTGTGGATAAGTTGTCTACAACGCACTGCAAGAGTGCAGCAACCGGTTTCTGAACTCGGGTTAACCCGAAAAATTCGATTCAGGTATTATCCTGCAAACACGCTAAATTTGCAAGGATCGACAGATGCAACAGTGACAGCAAGAGGGCTTAAGCCCTCTTGTAAGTATGCGCTAACACTGCTTCTATTGCCTATCTGACCGCATTTATATCGGCAACAGCGATGGCTGTCATGTTCACAATACGGCGTACCGTAGTGCTGGCGGTCAGAATTTGCACCTGTTTGGCCGCGCCCAGCAGAACCGGTCCGATGGCAATATTGCCGGCGGCGGCGGTTTTCAGCAGGTTGTAGGTGATATTGGCGGCATCCAGGTTCGGTAAAACCAGCAGATTGGCGTCTGAGTGCAGGCTGCTGTTGGGCATCAAAATCTGCCGCGCAGCGGTGTCAATTGCCACATCTGCATGCATTTCCCCGTCAATTTCGAGCCAGGGTGCGTTTTGTTGGACCAGCGCCAGGGTGCGGCGCATTTTTATGGCGGTAGGCTGGTTGCTGCTGCCGAAGTTGGAATGCGACAGCAGGGCAGCCTTGGGTTCGACCCCGAAGCGTTTCATTTCTTCGGCTGCCATGATGGTGATCTCGGCAAGCTGCTCGGCGCTGGGATCGTAGTTGATATGGGTGTCGACCAGAAACAGCTGGCGCTTCGGCAGCAGCAATGCATTCATACAGGCATAGGTGCTGACGCCGGGGCGCAGACCGATGACCTGGTCCACATAGTGCAAATGAGAATCAGGCGTAGACCAGGTGCCGCAGATCAGGCCGTCGGCTTCGCCCATTTGCACCATCATGCAGCCGATCAGGGTAAGGCGCCGGCGCATGTCTATCTTGGCCAGTTGCTGCGTCACCCCTTTGCGTTCGGTCATGCGGTGATAGTTTTGCCAGAACTCGCGGTAGCGGTGGTCGTTTTCCACGTTGACGACCTGGTAGTCCACACCTTCGGTCAGGCGCAGCCCGAAACGTTCAATGCGCTGGCTGATGACCGCGGGGCGCCCGATCAGAATGGGTTTGGCCAGCCCTTCGTCGAGAACGATTTGCGTTGCGCGCAGCACACGCTCGTCTTCGCCCTCGGCAAAGCAAATGCGTTTTTGGTTGCCCCGCTTGGCCGCGCTGAAAATCGGTTTCATCGCCGCACCTGAGGCATACACCAGCGATTGCAGTTTTTCCCGGTAGGCGTCCATGTCGGCGATCGGGCGTTGGGCCACGCCGCTGGCAATCGCCGCCTGCACCACGGCCGGCGCGATTTTCATCATCAGACGCGGGTCAAACGGTTTGGGAATCAGGTACTCGGGGCCGAAGGCCAGGTTTTCACCGGCATACGCAGCGGCGACGACTTCGCTTTGTTCCGCTTGGGCGAGTTCGGCGATGGCGTGAACAGCGGCCACTTCCATTTCAAGTGTGATGGTGGACGCGCCTGCATCCAAGGCCCCGCGGAATATGTAAGGAAAGCACAGGACGTTATTGACCTGATTAGGGTAGTCCGTGCGTCCGGTGGCCATGATGGCGTCATCCCGTACTTTCAACACCTCTTCCGGCAGGATTTCCGGTGTCGGGTTGGCCAGCGCCAGGATCAGCGGACGCGGCGCCATGACTTTAACCATGTCCGGTTTGAGCACACCGCCGGCCGACAGCCCGAGGAAGACGTCGGCGTGCGCGATCACCTCAGCTAGCGTGCGGGCAGACGTTTGTTGGACAAATTCAATTTTGTCATCATCCATCAATTCGGTACGGCCTTCGTACACCACACCTGCCAGGTCGGTGGCCCAGATGTTTTTGCGTGGCATGCCGAGTTTGACCAGCATGCCCAGGCAGGCTAGCGCGGCCGCGCCGGCGCCCGAGGCCACCAGTTTGACATGGGCGATGTCTTTGCCGACCACCTTCAAGCCGTTCAAAATAGCAGCGCCGACGACGATGGCGGTGCCGTGCTGGTCGTCGTGGAACACCGGTATCTTCATGCGTTTGCGCAGCTGGCGCTCAACATAAAAACAATCCGGCGCTTTGATGTCTTCCAGATTGATGCCGCCGAAGGTGGGTTCCAGCGAAGCAATGATGTCAACCAGTTTGTCGGGGTCTTTTTCGTTGATTTCGATGTCAAACACATCGATACCGGCGAACTTTTTGAACAACACACCCTTACCTTCCATCACCGGCTTGGCGGCCAGCGGGCCGATGTCGCCCAGCCCCAGCACCGCCGTGCCGTTGGTGATGACGGCCACCAGATTGCCACGGCTGGTGTATTTGTAGGCGTTGATCGGGTCCTTGACGATTTCCTCACAGGGCGCTGCCACGCCGGGAGAATACGCCAGTGACAAATCGTGCTGGTTGACCAGTTGCTTGGTCGCCTGTATGGCGACTTTGCCCGGGGTCGGGAACTCGTGGTATTCGAGTGCCGCGCGGCGCAATTGGGCGCGGGCCTGCGGACTGGTGTGGTCTGCCGCTGGCGGCTTGGTGTCGCTCATTCGGTATCTTTCAAAAAGAACAGCTGTTCAAAACTTGTAGATGTATTCGAGCCTGACAGCGTCGCTGTCAAAGGCGTTGCCGTCTGCTTGCCAGGCGCGTTGCCAGCGAAATTCAAGCTCATGCCCGTCACCCAAGTCAAACCCGGGGCCGGCGATCAATTTGTTGAAATTCTGGTCTGCCGAGCCGTAAAGCGTTCTGTGCACCCGCGCGCCCAGCAAAAAATTCAGCCACCCGTGCTTGGCCAGCATGCCGGCTTCAGAGTAGCCGTACCAATAGTGCGCCCCTTCGCCTTGGGTGCGACCGGCCAGGCCGGTGAAATACATGCCCAGCTTGTCGCCCTGTGGTACGTCTTTTCTGAGTCGCACAGCCACGCTGTTAAATCGGGTGAATGTGTCTGTGCCGATGCTGCTGTCGGTGTCGCGTTCGGCTTGCAGCAACAGGTCGATGCGGTTGACGCCGCCGTTGTTCAAACGCAGGCCGGGTGTGAAGATGACGGAATTGGCGACCAGCGACTTATCGGCAGAGGTTTCACGCTCCAGGGCCATACCGAGCACTGGACGTCCGCCCCACAGCTGAGGCTCGGCCGCCACCTTGCCGCTCCATAATGCCCAGAGGCAAACAAGCAGGCAGCAAGCGCTATGGCGGCGGAGGGGAAAGGTCTGCATGCGCTGATTTTGCCTCAGCTTGATCGGGTAGCAAGACTGGGCGTCTGCGCCACAGTAGCTTTGTCAGCCGGGGCTTTGGTATTCAG
>SHXP01000103.1 GCA_009693225.1 Limnohabitans sp.
CGCAACCCGCGCGACGCCAAGGTCATGCTGGCCAAGGAAATCACCGCGCGTTTTCACTCTGCAGTACTGGCCGACAGCGCCGAGCAGGATTTTGTCAACCGGAGCAAAGGCGGTATTCCCGACGATATTCCTGATGTGAACTTGAGCGGCGCGCCCCTGGGTATCAATGCCGTGTTGAAAAATGCAGGACTTGCGCCATCCACGAGCAAAGCCGGTCGTCTGGTTGAAGGCGGTGGCGTTCGCATAGACAGCAGCGTGGTCAGTGACAAAGGCTTGAAGCTTGAGGCAGGCTCGTATGTGGTGCAAGTGGGCAAACGCAAATTCGCTCGGGTGCATCTGAGTGTCTGATGCATAAAAACATACAACCGGTATCCGACTGATGAATGTATTGAATCGCTGGCTACTGAAACTCTCGCCCACCACATTGTTGTGGACCTCGGTGGTGGTGGCCGTTGTCACCATCGTCATGAAAACCCTGGCCTGGTACATCACCGGTTCTGTTGGCCTGTTATCTGATGCGATGGAATCTTTTGTCAACCTGGCCAGCGCCATTTTTGCCTTGATCATGGTGACAGTGGCGCAGCAACCGGCGGACGAGGAACACCCTTACGGCCACCACAAGGCCGAGTATTTTTCCTCCGGCTTTGAAGGCGTGCTGATCATGTGTGCGGCCGCCGCCATCGTCTGGGCTTCTTTGCATCGCCTGTTCGACCCGCAGCCTGTAGTGGAACTCAGCTGGGGTTTGACTTTGTCGGTGGCGAGCTCGGCATTGAACGGACTGCTGGCCTGGGTCATGTTTAAAGTTGCGAAAGAACAGCGTTCGATTGCCCTCGAAGCCGATGCAAAACATCTGGTCACTGACGTGTGGACCTCGGCGGGCGTGGTTTCAGGCTTGCTGCTGGTGTTGTTCACCGGCTGGATGTGGCTGGACGCGGTGGTCGCCATGGGTGTGGCTTTGAACATCCTGAAAGAAGGCTTGGAGTTGATCTGGCGTTCGTCACAGGGGTTGATGGACGAAGCGGTAGAGCCTCAGATACTGGCCGATATACACGAGGTATTACATGGCTTTGAGCACATGCGCGGTGAAGTGCAAATCATCCGCTTTGACCATATCACCACGCGCCAGGCCGGTCAGCGCCGTTTTGTCGATATGCATATGCACATGCCTGCCAGCTGGTCGCTCGGGCGTGCGGCGGCCTTGCGCGCCAGCGTCGAGCAGGCTTTGATGAGCGCGGTGCTGGGACTGCGCGCCAGCATTCAGTTGCTGCCTAATGATGTGGAAGCGCATTTTGATGATGTGCGGGATTTGAAATAAATCAAAGCTTTGTTTGATTTGAGAAATCAAAACTGAGCCAGGCCGATAATCCCTGCATGACTTCTTCCTTTCGCACGCTACCGCTTTCCCCCGACACCCTCAACAACCTGGACCAACTAGGCTACACCGGCATGACACCCATACAGGCGGCCAGTCTGCCGCTGGCGCTCGCCGGGCAGGATGTGATTGCCCAGGCCAGCACCGGCAGCGGCAAGACCGCAGCCTTCGGTCTGCCGTTGGTGGAAAAGCTCACCGCCAACTTTCACGCGGTGCAGGCGCTGGTGCTGTGCCCGACGCGTGAACTCGCCGATCAGGTCACGACGGAAATCAGAAGGCTTGCACGCGCCACGGCCAATATCAAAGTGGTGACGCTGTGCGGCGGTGTGGCCTTGCGCGGTCAGGAGCAAAGCCTGCAACACGGCGCGCATGTGGTGGTCGGCACGCCCGGACGCATTCTGGATCACCTCACGCGCGGCAGTCTGCGTCTGGATTCCGTCAAAACCCTGGTGCTCGACGAAGCCGACCGCATGCTGGATATGGGTTTTTTCGACGACATCGCGCAACTCATTAAACAATGCCCGGCACAACGCCAGACGCTGCTGTTTTCCGCGACTTATCCCGAGGGCATAGGCAAGTTGTCGGCGCAGTTCATGCGCCAGCCGCAAACCGTGAAAGTGCAAACCGTGCACGCTGCCGACAAAATCAAGCAATTGTTTTACGAGGTGCGCGAAGACGAGCGTTTGCATGCCGTGTCCTTGCTGCTCAACCATTTCCGGCCCGAATCCACGCTGGCGTTTTGCAATACTAAGCAGCAATGCCGCGAACTGCTGGCCGTGTTGCAGGCGCAAGGCTTTGATGCGCTGGCGCTGTACGGTGAACTCGAGCAGCGTGAGCGCGATCAGGTGCTGGTGCAGTTCGCCAACCGCAGCTGCTCGGTGCTGGTGGCCACCGATGTGGCTTCGCGCGGTCTGGACATCAGCCAGCTAAACGCGGTCATCAATGTGGAAGTCACACCGGATGCGGAGATCCATATCCACCGCATAGGCCGTACCGGCCGTGCCGATGCCCAGGGATTGGCGCTGACGCTGGCGAGTCTGAATGAAATGGGCGCGGTCGGCCGGGTCGAATTATTGCAAGGCATGGTGTCTGAATGGGCCAAGCTGGACACACTCACAGCAACGCCAGGCGGCCGCCTGATGGCGCCGATGCGCACTTTGCAAATCGTCGGCGGGCGCAAGGAAAAAATCCGCCCCGGCGATGTGCTGGGCGCATTGACAGGCGAAGCAGGGTTCAGCGCAGCGCAAATCAGCAAGATCAATGTGAACGAGTTTTCCACTTATGTGGCGGTGGACAGAGCAATTGCTTCAGAGGCGGTGGAGCGTTTGTCCAAAGGACGCATCAAGGGCAAAACCGTGCGCGTGCGTTTGATGGATGGAATCCAGTTTCAATCGTAAGGATTAGCAATTCCCAGACCTGCCAGTATCTGCACTTCACGGGCTTCCATGGCTTTGGCGTCTTTGAGCGATGTTTCATGGTCCCAGCCCTGGGCGTGCAATGCGCCGTGCACCAGCAGATGCGCGTAATGCGCTTTCAGTGATTTCCCTTGTACTTTGGCTTCCTTGGCCACCACCGGCGCACACAGCACCAGATCGGCCGTCACCAGCGGTGATTGCTGGTAGTCAAAGGTCAGCACATTGGTGGCGTAGTCTTTGAGCCGGTAACCGGCATTGAGGACGCGGCCTTCTTGCTCGTTAACAATGCGGACAGTCAATTCAGCATCCAGTGCCAAAGCATGGCGCAGGCAGCGCGCCACCCAATGGCGCGGCATGGCAGCCCGGTGTCTGGCGGCATAGCTTATGTCGCCGAACTGCAATGAAAGCCACAGTTGCTTCAATGCCATGGCTCAGCCGGTTTTGCGTTGTTTGTCATAAGCATCGACGATGCGCGCCACCAACGGATGCCGTACCACGTCCTTGCTGGTGAAATGTGTGATGGCGATGCCGTCGACCCGCCGCAGCACGTGTTCGGCATCAACCAGTCCGCTGGGGCTGCCCTTGGGCAAATCGATCTGGCTGACGTCTCCGGTGATCACCGCCTTGGCGCCGAAGCCTATGCGGGTGAGAAACATCTTCATCTGTTCGGGCGTGGTGTTTTGCGCTTCGTCTAGAATGATGAAGGCATTGTTCAGGGTGCGGCCGCGCATAAAGGCCAGCGGCGCAATCTCCAGTGCGCTGCGCTCAAAGGCTTTTTGTACTTTGTCAAAACCCATGAGTTCGTAAAGCGCGTCGTACAGCGGGCGCAAATACGGGTCTACCTTTTGACCCAGATCGCCCGGCAGAAAACCCAGTTTTTCACCGGCTTCCACCGCAGGCCGGGTCAGGATGATGCGTTGCACAGCGCTGCGCTCCAAGGCATCGACCGCACTGGCGACCGCCAGATAGGTTTTGCCGGTGCCGGCCGGACCTATGCCGAAGGTGATGTCGTGGCTGGCGATGTTCTCCAGGTACAATGTCTGGGTAGGTGTGCGCGCCCGCACATCATTGCGGCGGGTGGACAGCGAAAGGCCGTCATCCCCCGTGTGCGCGTCCCCGGCCAGCATCAGTTGCACCTGTTCTTTGGGAATGGGTTTGGCGGCGCCCTCAAACATGGCTTGCAGCACCTCAAGTGCGCGGGTGGCGTTGGCCTTGCTGCCGTCGATCTTGAATTTCTCGTGGCTGTGGAAAATTTTCACCTGCAAGCCGGTTTCAATGGTGCGCAAATGCTCGTCAAGCACCCCGCATAAATTGCCCAGGCGGGTATTGCTGCTCGGGCTGAACTGGTGGCGCAGTATCAAGCGGCGGGCCCGTATTGCATTTCGCCGTTGCCGAAAGACCAGTTTTCCTTGGCGACCTCGATCAGACTGATAAAGATGTCCTGCGGGCGCATTCCGAGCCCGGCCGAAAGGTCGTCGGTAATGCGGTGGTAAAACTTTTTTTTCAACTCAAAGCTGCGACCGGCATTCAGCGTGACCTGAATGAAAACGATGCCTGTGCTGTATTCAATGCCGAGATAGCTTGGGGCTATGTTCAATTCGCTGCCATCGTGGGTGCTGATGATCTGGAATTTG
Organism: Limnohabitans sp.; assembly: GCA_009693225.1. Classification (GTDB taxonomy): domain Bacteria; phylum Pseudomonadota; class Gammaproteobacteria; order Burkholderiales; family Burkholderiaceae_C; genus Limnohabitans. The sequence continues at coordinate 4,422 of SHXP01000103.1, forward strand.
TCATCCGCCGGGACATTGATTTCTTCGATCATGGCGCGGTAGACAATGTCACCGACAGCTTTGCCGAAGCCTAGGGGGTGCTGTTTCCCGTGGTCGATTCTGACTAATGGCATGGAATTCCCGTTTGATGATGGCTTGATGTCAAAGCATACCCCATGGCATCGGGCACGCGCGGCGGGTCTGGCGCATTCGCGCTGATAATTGACTTTGCGCAGACCAAACAAAGCATTTCCCATGATAGGCAAACTCAGCGGCACGCTCATTGAAAAAAATCCGCCCCAGGTAGTGCTGGACTGTCACGGCGTGGGCTATGAGGTCGATGTGCCCATGAGTACTTTTTACAACCTGCCTGCGGTCGGCGACAAGCTGAGTCTGTTGACGCATTTTGTGGTGCGCGAGGATGCGCAGATTCTGTACGGCTTTGCCACTGCCGAAGAACGCACGGCGTTTCGTCAGTTGATCAAGATTTCCGGTGTCGGCCCGCGCATGGCGCTGGGCGTGCTCAGCGGCTTGAGCGTGGCTGAACTGGCGCAGGCCATCAGTTTGCAGGAAGTGGGCCGTCTGGTGAAGATACCCGGTGTCGGCAAAAAGACCGCAGAGCGATTGCTGCTCGAACTCAAGGGCAAGATGGGCAGCGACCTCGGTGTGAACGCGCCACCGCCGGCGCACTCGGCGCAAAACGATATTCTGCAAGCGCTCATGAGCCTGGGTTACAGCGACAAGGAAGCCTCGGCGGCTTTGAAGCAATTGCCTGCAGACATCGGTGTCAGCGACGGCATCAAGCAGGCCTTGAAGGCCTTGGCCAGGTAAACCATGAGCATACAAACAGACAGCTTCGGCGGCGATTTCACGCCTGATAACCGGGTCGTGTCGGCAGCACCTGTGAGCCCGAGAGAAGAGGCGATCGAGCGCGCGCTGCGCCCCAAGTTGCTGCAAGAGTATGTGGGCCAGATCAAGGTGCGCGAGCAACTGGAGATTTTCATAAGCGCTGCGCGGCAGCGCGACGACGCGCTGGACCATGTGCTGTTGTTCGGTCCCCCGGGCCTGGGCAAGACCACGCTGAGTCACATCATCGCGCATGAGCTGGGTGTGAATCTGCGCCAGACCAGCGGGCCGGTGCTGGAAAAACCCAAAGACTTGGCGGCACTGTTGACCAATCTGGAAAAAAACGATGTGCTGTTCATCGATGAAATCCATCGCCTGTCGCCGGTGGTTGAAGAGATTTTGTATCCCGCCTTGGAGGACTACCAGATCGACATCATGATCGGCGAAGGTCCGGCGGCACGCAGCATCAAACTCGATTTGCAGCCGTTCACCCTGGTCGGCGCGACCACGCGTGCCGGCATGCTGACCAACCCCTTGCGCGACCGTTTCGGCATCGTGGCTCGCTTGGAGTTTTATTCACCTGAGGAATTATTGCGCATCGTCATGCGCAGCGGCGGACTGCTCAAGGCGCAATTGCATGAAGACGGCGCGTTTGAAATCGCGCGCCGCTCGCGCGGCACGCCGCGCATTGCCAACCGCTTGCTGCGCCGGGTGCGCGACTATGCCGAGGTCAAGGCGGACGGCCGTATCAGCAAATCGGTAGCAGAAGCGGCGCTGTCCATGCTCGATGTGGACCCGCTGGGTTTTGATTTGATGGACCGCAAACTTTTGGAAGCGGTGATTCATCGCTTTGACGGCGGACCGGTGGGCCTGGACAATATCGCGGCCAGCATCGGCGAAGAGCGCGACACCATCGAAGACGTGATAGAGCCGTTTTTGATTCAGCAGGGTTTTCTGCAGCGCACCCCACGCGGACGCATTGCCACGCTGGCGGCTTACCGGCATCTCGGTGTTGTCGCACCGGCAGCCACCCAACATGCTGCCGGTTTGTTCGGTACAGACGCGGCATAAAAACGCCGGGTGCGCTCTCAGGTACTGCTTTCCTCGCGCGTGTCCCGGTCAAGATGCCGCTCATCAGCCCAGCTCACGAGTTGCAATCCTTGCGGTGTCCATAGCAGTCTGTTGATGGCGGTATTGCGCAAACTCCAGCTGCGGGCAAGCTGCAAATCCTGGCCGGTGGCGATGCGATAAAGAATATCCAGCACACCGCCGTGGCTGACCAGCGCGATCTGTTGACCGCGGTGCTGTGCAGCAATGTCGTTGACCATGTGCAGAACACGTGCATGCAGCATGACCAGGCTTTCGCCGCCCTTGCGGGGCGTCCAGTGCGGGTCCCGGTCACGCCACAAGCCGGCATCCTGCGGATGCGCTTGTTGTATTTCATCCCAGGTAAGACCTTCAAAAGCACCGTAATGCCGCTCGCGCAAAGGCACAAGAGTGCTGACTTCAAGCGCATGGTGTGCGGCAATGTGTTGCGCCGTGACATAGGCGCGACTCAGGTCGCTGGCATAGACGGCATTTATCTGTTCTTCAGCCAATGCCCCGGAAACTTGCTGTGCCTGCCAGATGCCTTGCGGGTTCAAGGGAATATCGATCTGACCCTGGATACGGGAGGCTAGGTTCCAGTCGGTCTCGCCATGGCGTATCGCGAGTATGTGTGTGGTTTCCATGGCAGGAGTGTATGCAATCCGGCCGGTACGCCTGTGTCAAAATCACAGGAATAGCACGACCGTTCTTTTTAGAAGGAATTATGGCTGACACCCTCACAGCGCAGAACATCAGCGAGAAACACTCGGCGCGTCAGCGTTTATTGCAAAAAGGACAACAAACCAAGGCGGCCATCATTGATGCCGCGCTGGGCATGGCCACGCAAATCGGGCTCGAGGGACTGAGCATTGGCGCAGTGGCTGACGCCATGCACATGAGCAAGTCAGGTGTGTTTGCGCATTTCGGGTCGCGTGAGGAATTACAGATTTCGGTCATCCGTGAGTATCACCAGCGGTTTGAGCAGGAAATCTTTTATCCCGCCATGGACATGCCGCGCGGCTTGCCCCGGGTCAGGGCGCTATTTCACAACTGGTTGCTGCGCACCAGCGCAGAAATAGATTCCGGCTGTTTGTATATCAGCGGTGCTGTGGAGTTTGACGACCGTCCCGGACCGGTGCGTGATGTCCTGGTCAGTTCGGTGAAAACCTGGTTGAGCGCTTTGCACCGTGCCGTGACGCAAGCGCGGGATGAACAGGATTTGTTGAAAGACATTGATACGACACAAATGTCGTTCGAAATACATGGATTGAATCTGGCATTGCATTACGAAGTACGGTTCTTGAAGAATGCCAAAAGCTTGAGCCGCGCCAAACAGGGCTTTGAACATATTCTCGAGCGCTACGGCGCTTCTTCATTGAAAGATTGAACTGTTACTCAAACAGAGAAGGAATACACCATGAAAAAATGCTTCAGCATATTGTTTGTCTTTGTCTGCATCAGCGCCGGCGCTCAGATGACGCCTGCCGGAC
>SHXP01000104.1 GCA_009693225.1 Limnohabitans sp.
AACCAGCAGTGAAAACACGGGTATGTTCATCAAACGCCCCCTGCCAGGCCTTGAATGGCAAATACATAACCTTGAATCCCCAGACCGACCACCACACCCTTGGCGACCGGCGATACATAAGAGTGGTGCCGGAACGACTCGCGCGCGTGCACATTGGAGATATGAATTTCGACCACCGGCAGACCGGTGCCCATGATCGCGTCGTGCAAAGCCACCGAGGTGTGTGTAAAGGCGCCCGGGTTAAACACAGCCCCTAAGGACTGCCCATCGCGGTGCAGGCGGCCGTATTCGTGAAGTTTGTCGATCAGCTCACCTTCGTGGTTACTTTGGAAACACTCGGCTTCATGGCCCAGCGCCTTGGCCGTGAGTTCGCACAAGTGCTGCACATTAGCCAGCGTGGCGTGACCGTATTGCTCGGGTTCACGGGTACCTAGCAGGTTCAGATTGGGGCCGTTCAAGACGAGGATCTTCATGGAGTGAGTATACGATGAGGTTATGCAGGAACGGCTTATGTAACCCGTCCCGGGCGCGGACACGCTGAACAAAGGAGTACACAATGATTCGATTGGTGGTATTTGACGCCTATGGAACCCTGTTTGATGTTTACTCTGTCAGCGACTTGGCTGAAACCCTGTTTCCCGGACAGGGCCAGGCCCTGTCTGTGCTTTGGCGCGACAAGCAAATCGAGTACAGCCGCCTAGTGTCCCTGAGTGACCCGCTGAACCCCATGGGCAGTCGCCATTACCAGTCGTTCTGGGACCTGACCCGCCTGGCCTTGCAATACGCCTGCCAACGGCTGCAGCTGGAACTGACACCGGCCAGGCAGAAACAGTTGATGGACCAGTATTCGCATCTGGATGCTTTCCCGGAAAACCTGGAAGTGCTGCAAACCCTGCAAAGCATCGGAATGCACTGCGCCATTTTGTCCAACGGCAGTCCTGAGATGTTGCAATCGGCGGTCAGCAACGCCGGCATGACCGGCCTGATCGATAAGGTCTTGTCGGTCGATAAGGTGCGGCAATTCAAAACCGCGCCTCAAACTTACGGCATGGTGGCCGAGCACTACCCGGTCGATGTGCGTGATGTGCTGTTTGTCTCATCCAACGGCTGGGACGCCTTGGGGGCCACCTGGTTCGGCTTCAAAAGTTTCTGGGTCAACCGCCAGGGGCTGCCGTTTGAAACACTGGGGCCGCGCCCCAGCTACAGCGGCAACAACCTCAAAGACATCCTACCCCTACTTTAAAGACTTGTCCTTAGAATCCGTCCTCATGCGTAAAAGTTGTATGCGTTGTATGCCCGCACTGACGGGGCTTTTGTTAGGTCTGTGCTGTGCGGCACAGGTTCAAGCCATGGGCTGGTTTTCCAGACCGCCCCCGTTGAAACAGTCCGAGCTGACACCTGCCGAACTCAAACAACTGGTGATGCAGTCGGGCTGGTCAAACGACGATCCGGGTTTGATGCTGTTTGAAATCAACAACCACGTGAACGCACCCGTGTTTTGCATAGGTGCGAGTTTTGAGTTCAAAGACGGGAAAAAGCGCAACCAGAGCTTTGATCCCAAGCTGTATGTACCTGCGAATGCGGTAAAACGAACCGGCATCCGGGGCATAGAGAAAAAAGACGTGAAGTCCTACAACTTCAGTTGCCTGTGCATGAGGGCTTCAGCACAGGGACCTTGCAAAAAAACAATCAATTAGCGTCTTTGCCTTGAACCGGTGCTGCCGGTTTGGCCTCGGCCATGGCCTTGGAACCGGCGGGATAAACAGGGGGTGCGCCGACTTGTTGCATCTCGCCGCGGAATTCGCCGCCGCGTTCGATCTGGATTTGTGAATATTCCAGCTTGCCCGACACCTTGCCTGAAGCACGGATATGCAAATGGTCACGGCAGTGGATGATCTGGTGCAATTCACCTTCGACTTCAATACTGCGGGCGGTGACCTTGCCGGTGATTTTTCCGGACTGGCCGATAAAAATTTCTTCAGCGGTTAATTCACCGTCGACCGTGCCGTAAATCGTGGCTTTTTTGGGCACATTCAAGGTTCCCTTGAAAGTGACGCCATTACCGATCACGAGGTTATTGGATTGATCCATATTGGTTGCCATGAGCATCTTTCAGTGGGAAAGGTTTAAAAAAAGAGGAAATAACCGTTGAGCGTGCACACTGCTCCGACAGTGCCCAGCAAGTATGATACATAAGCCATGGATTGGCTTCCGGTGATGATGGCCACCGAGGTCAGCACGATGGCCAACTGCAACAAACCTTCAGCGTAATCAAACCAGGGGTCTTTTTTCAGGGCAATATCGCGCTCATGTTCATAAGCCTTAGCCTTAGCCATCAATTCTTTTTTGCCTTCACCGTTTTCCGGTTCGGACTCGTAGAGATCTATGGTTTTTTTGTAAGCGGCTAGCTTGTCTTCCAACAACTGTTTGGCAGACGAGGGTGATTTATCAGAAGCCAACTGGATTTCAAGCTGATCGACCGCCAGTTTGTACTGGGTCTGACGTACGTTTTTGGCCTAGTAAAAAGAATACATATTGGCCGCAAGAATATTGTTCATCGTGGCGTCTTTGCCGGTGTTGCTTCCGCCGAGATTAGATACAGCAAGCACCATGGCCAGCACAGAGACGAGCAATGCGCAATAAGTCTTGAAAGGATTCGTTGCCGCTTGAGCAAGTTCGGTAGGGTCGGTGGTTTCCATAAGTCTATGAAAAAATCATTGAGGCTATTGTAGGTCAGCGTTTCACCGGCCTGGCTTCATAGGGAGCGATGCTGACCGCCTCCAGCAAATACCCGCTGACGCCCTGAACGGTACTAACACGACCTTCCTTCAATTCACCTTCCACCCACAGCACGTCCATGGACTCGGGCATTTTTTTGATTTTGGTTTGCGAAGTCGGGCGCACCAGCACGATCTGGTTGGCAGGCGGCGGCGGCGTATGGATACAGGCGCCGAAATAAGGCACCAAGAGAAATTCACGCTTTTCCGAACGCTCTGCATCCAGCGGAACGGCATAGCCCGGGATCCGGACCTTTTTATTTAACTGAGTTTTGACAATCGGCGCTTCGTCCAGCTTTTTGCGGATCGCGGACATGGCCTTGGTGGCTTCATCGCTGGAGTCCTGTAAATAGGACAGCTTGCTCATGGCGGCCATGTCCTTGGTCATTTCTTTGACCCAGGGGTCAGGCATCAAGTCATTCCAATCGATGGTTTTGTACACCTCGGCTTCGGCGCGCGTCAAACCGGCCGAGGCCAGCGCGGCCATCATGAACAAGGCTTGGCGACGCGCCAGCTGCGTTTGAAAAGTGAACATGTGTTTCTCCTGATTCAAAGTGCCGGCGGATGCAAACCATCCATCAGCGACAAACGGTAGGCCCGCCAGGCCGGCATCAGACTGGCCAACACGGCCACGCTGAACAAAGCTGCCAAGCTGACCAGACTCTGGCCTGACGGTAAGCCAGGCTGGACCATGACACCGAAACCGGTGCGCAGCAGATCCTGAGCGCCCCACATCAGCAACTGACTGACTGCATAACCGCAAACTATACCCAGCAGACACACCAGCACCGACTCAAGCAGCACAAAACCCAACAAGGCGTGTGGGGCGGCACCCATGGCGCGCAATATCGCGAGTTCCTTGCGTCGCCCGCTCATGGCCACCAAAAGAACGGCAGCCACACTGAGCATGGCGCTGACCGCCACCAGCATGCCGATAAGCACCAGGCTGTTTTCCACTACTTTGACGACTTGCCAGAGTTCATCCAGGGCAACACCCGGTAACACCGCCATCAAGGGGTCACGGTTGAAACTTTCAATTTTGCGGCGCACCGAAAACACCTCGGCACGGTTATGCAGACCTACCCAGACAGCGGACAGGCTGACCGGTTGCAAATCCTTGGGGTTGACCGCCTCAGGAAGAGCCGCCGCCGCTGATTTGAGTGACTTGGGGGAGATGCCCATGCCCCAGCCCTGGTGCATGGCCTCAAAGCCCTCCAGGTTGACCAGCACACTGCGGTCTATAGGCGCGCCGGTGGCGGCCAGGATGCCGACAATGGTCAACGGGTGATCGTCGTGATCAGTGTCCCCCGGACCACCTCCGGTGCCATGCGTGAGCACCAGTTTGTCGCCGACACGGTGACCGAAACGCCCGGCGACCTCGGCCCCCAGTACCACCTCAGACATGGCCTGTGGATTGTCAGCCGGGTTGCCGAAGGCACGTCCCTCTGTCCACTGCAAGCCTTTGCCCTGGCTCTTGAATTCGGCGAACAAGGTGGCAGTGGTGCCCAGCACCGGATGGCCCTTGTAGGAATCCCCCAGCTGAATCGGTACCGCCCAACGGACCTGCGGCATGCGGCGGATCTCGTCATAACCGCTGGTACCCATGTTGCGGGAAGGTCGACCGATTTGAAACACGCTGTAGAGCATCAACTCGGTAGCGCTGCCGCGCGGTCCGACGATCAGATCAACCCCGCTGAGTGCATTGGAAAAACTGCGCCTGGCGTCTTCGCGCAGTTGCTGAACGCCGAACAGAATCAAGACCGAGACGCTGACAGATACAGTGACCAATGCCAGTGCGAAACGACGCGACCAGGCGCTGTGCCAGGCCAGGGAGATCCATAGGCTCATGTCGTGCCTCCGACGTGCATTTCAAACACCTGGTCAAAGCGATGCGCCAGCCGCTCGTTATGGCTGACCATGATGACGCTGGTGTTTTGCTTTTCCGCGGTTTGCAGCAACAGATCCAGAAACTCGAGTTGCCGGGCATCATCCAAGGCTGAAGTGGGTTCGTCGGCGATCACGAGTTCAGGGGCACCCATCAAGGCTCTGACAGCCGCCACCCGCTGCTGCTGTCCCACGGACAACTGGTTGATCGGTTGGCGCCACATTTTTTCTCCCAGCCCGAGTGCCTGCGCAAGCGCTTTGGCTTGTTCAGGCGGACTGCCCCAATTCACAGCGGATGCCGCAGCACGGCTGGGAAACAGCCGCGTCGGCATCAGCACATTGGCCTGCACATCCAGGTAGGACAACAAATTGAATTGCTGAAAAATCACGCCCATGTGCTCGCCGCGCAAACGGTCGCGCTGTACGGCCGTCAAGGCTACCATGTCCTGCCCCAGCACCTGACACACGCCGGTTTGAACAGCCTGCACACCGGCGAGCAAAGACAGCAAGGTGCTTTTGCCGCAACCGCTGGGGCCTTGAATGAACAAATGCCTGCCCTGAAGCAACGTAAGTTCATCAATATGAAACAACGGCGGCTGGCCTGTCCAAGAATGGGTCAGCCCGCAGAGATGAATCGCGGAAGTACTCACCAGCGCAACACCGGATCTTTGGCTTTCACCGTGAGAGACTTTTGACCTTTGGGGCCGACCATATTGACTTTCAGGCTTCCTAAGCGCCGGTGCTTGGCGAACAGGGGGAATTCAATCTGGGTCAAAGCCTCAGGTTTAGCGCACTCAACTTCAAGGTCTGCATCCAGGTCAGCATGCTCAGACTTTTTGCCTTCAAACATGGCCGATTCGGTTTTCACCGATTTTTCCTGGCACTGTGCGGCAGCCGGAAAGCTCATGAAGTAGGAGGCCTTGGCGACACCTGCCTTTAAATCAGCCATGGCCTTTTTCTGGTCGGCACTGCGCGGCAGGTACTCGTGACCAAGCAGACTCTCCATGGGGATTTCAAAGCTGGCTTTGACTGTCTTGCCGTGAATGCTTAGGTCAAGTATGCCCATGCCGTGACTGTGCGCTGCATGCCCCTGATGATCTTCTGCAAATACCCCTTGAGCAGACAACAGCACAAGAGGTAATGACAGCAAATTGAGGAGTAATTTCGTCATTTTTTCCATTTTTCAAAACGATTCCACGGTATAAATTATGCACCTGAATTTTGCTGCAGGTGACCGGCATTTGCGAAAGAATAAGCCGCAATGCTGCGTAAAAAAGTTTAATCCCCTGCCACTTTCAACATGATCTTGCCGATGTGCACAGATGACTCCATCAGCGCATGAGCCTGGACTGCGTCTTCAAGATCAAACACCTGGTGAATGACAGGAAGACATGTTCCCTTCTCCATCATGGGCCAGACTTCCTGTTTGAGTTCAGACGCCATCTGTGCCTTGTCGGCGGCGCTGCGCGGCCTCAATGTCGACCCCGTGAAGGTAAGCCTTTTCACCATCAGTCCGATCCAGTCAACCTCGGTTTTGGAGGGTTGTAAAAAGGCGATTTGCACCAGACGTCCGTCAACGGCAAGCGCTTTGAGATTACGCTGCATGTAGTCTCCGCCCACCATATCCAGAATGATGTTCACGCCCTGTTGAGCGGTCGCAGCCAGGGCTTCTTCAACAAAGTCCTGGGTCCGGTAATTGACAGCGATATCGGCGCCCGCTTTAAGACAGGCCTGCACCTTGTCTGCATTACCCACCGTGCACAAGACACGGGCACCGAACGCCTTGGCCAATTGAATAGCAGTCAAGCCTATGCCGGACGAACCCCCGTGTACCAGGAATGTTTCACCGGCCTGTAAACGGCGGCGTTGAAACACATTGGTCCAGACGGTGAAGTAATTTTCGGGCAGGGCCGCGGCCTGTAACAAGCTCAAACCTTTAGGCACAGGCAAAACCTGTCCCTGAGGTATAGCGACATACTCGGCATAGGCGCCACCGTTGGCCAGACCGCAGACTGCGTCACCGGCACGCCACTGAGTCACACCTTCACCCACCGCAACCACATGACCTGAGGCTTCTAGACCCAGAATGGGCGAAGCACCGGGGGGCGGCGGATAACGGCCGCTGCGTTGCAGGCAATCCGGACGGTTCACCCCTGCATAAGCCACTTTGATCAGCACATCGCCGGAACCGGCCTGCGGCAGCGAAGTTTGTGCCGGATGCATCACATCAGGTGACCCGCCGGTACCGTGTTCAATATAGCGCATCGATGATGTCATGGTTTGCCTTCAAAAGGAGTCAGAGTCAATCAATGAGGATAGCACCGCCCGGGCCATTCACCCGGATTGAACAGCTTAGTCAGGGATATCTCGCAGTCATTCACATCCAGATAACCGGTTCGAAATGCACGCTACCCCGGCTCGAACTCAAGGTCATACCTTCTTCTTGAATAGTTACCTGTAACTGCATGCTGCGTTCAGCCATGGCCGCGATGGCCTGTGAGGCCTGGTGCGGAATTCTCACCACCCCCAGTTTTTGCTGGCGCTGTAATTTGTTTTCAATGCCCCGCCACCAGATGTCAGCGGATGAGGAAAAGGCGTAGACCAGCACCTTGTCGGATTTGTTGCCGGCCCGGTGCAAAGTTTTATCGTCAGGCTGACCGACTTCTATCCACAGTCGCTTGCGACCGGTGAAATCGGTCAGCGACACGTCCGGATCGTCCGGATCGGACAGGCCGGCACCGAAAGCCAATATGCCGTCGCCATTGCAAAGGCTTTGGAGTTGATAGGCATTGAGTGACAAAGCAGCCAGTCTGACCATCATGCGCTCGTCGGTTTCGCTGGGGTGGCGGGCCAGCGTGAGCGAATGGTCGGCGTAATATGCTTTGTCTATGTCCGCAATCTGTAATTGCGCTTTATACACGGTGGATTTGAGTGCCATGGCGAATCATAGTCGCCAGGGCCATAAAAACTTTTAACTTAAGGTTTAACGGCGCGCAAATTGGAGTACAAGCGGGACACGGGACGGCTTTTTTGTTCGGCCTCTTGAGCCAACTGTGTGCGGATACGCTCGAAAGTATTGCGAATGGGCGTGTGCTCAGAAGGGACATACTGATAGCGTCTGTCGAT
>SHXP01000105.1 GCA_009693225.1 Limnohabitans sp.
TGGCGGAGTGGACGGGACTCGAACCCGCGACCCCCGGCGTGACAGGCCGGTATTCTAACCAACTGAACTACCACTCCTGGTAGATAGCTTTGCTTCAACTGACGTTGAAACCAAGTGCTACAAACTTGGCGACCCTACGGGGATTCGAACCCCGGTACTCACCGTGAAAGGGTGATGTCCTAGGCCTCTAGACGATAGGGTCAAATCCTGGACTTCCCGATATCCTGGTGGAGGTAAGCGGGATCGAACCGCTGACCTCTTGCATGCCATGCAAGCGCTCTCCCAGCTGAGCTATACCCCCGGTAAATATCGAGTCACAAATTATAACCAGAAAATTTTATCATCCCTGAAGTCTCAGCAAAACTTCTTTGCGGGTGAACAATGCCAGCACCGCATCCAACGACGGCGTCTGCGGTGTGCCCAGCAATAACACCCGCGCCGGCATGGCCAGCTGAGGCATTTTCAGTCCATGCGTTTGCAAGACTTGCTTCAAGGCGGCGGCAATCTCAGCCTTGTTCCATTCGCAGTCGCGCAAGCTCTCCGCCAGCGACTGCAGCGCAGGCCGCACCGCGTCTGTCACGTGTTGCGCCAGGTCTTCGGCGCTGGCGTGCACCGGCCGGTAAAAGCGCTGCACCCAATCGGCCAGGGCCACGGTGGTGTCGCAGCGGTCTTTGAATACATCGCACATGGCAGACAGGCGTTCATCGCCGCTGATGCCCAGGGCCTGAAAATGCACTTGCACCAGCGGTGCCAACGTATCGCCGGTCATGGCTTTCAAATGCTGCGCATTCACCCAGCGCAATTTGGCTTCGTCAAACTGCGCCGCGCTTTTGACCAGGTGGTCCAGGTTGAACCATTGCACAAATTGTTCGCGGCTGAAAATTTCATCGTCGCCGTGGCTCCAGCCCAGACGCGCCAGGTAGTTCACCATGGCCTCGGGCAGAAAGCCTTCATCGCGGAATTGCGTCACCGGTTTGGCGCCGGTGCGCTTGCTCAGTTTGTCGCCCTGCTCATTGAGCACGGTGGGCAAATGCGCATACACCGGCGGCACATGGCCCAGCGCCTGAAAAATATGGATTTGTCTGGGCGTGTTGTTGACATGGTCGTCGCCGCGAATCACATGGGTGATGGCCATGTCTATGTCGTCGACCACCACGCAAAAGTTGTAGGTCGGCGTGCCTTCGGGGCGCGCAATCACCAGGTCGTCGAGTTCGGTGTTGCTGATCGAGATATGCCCCTTGACCTTGTCGTCCCAGCTGACCGCGCCGCTGAGCGGTGATTTAAAGCGCAGCACCGATTGCACGCCAACCGGAACGGCGGGCAATGTCTTGCCCGGTTCGGGCCGCCAGCTGCCGTCGTAGCGCGGCTTTTCCTTGGCCGCCATCTGACGCTCACGCAAGGCATCAAGTTCGGCCACGCTCATGTAGCAGGGGTACACAAAACCTTTGTCCTGCAACTGCGCCAGCACCTGCTTGTAGCGGTTCATTCGCTGCATCTGGTAGTACGGGCCTTCGTCATGGTCCAGCCCCAGCCAGGCCATGCCTTGCAGAATGACGTCCACGGCTTCCTGCGAGGAGCGTTCGAGATCGGTGTCTTCAATACGCAAAATGAATTTGCCGCCGGTGGCACGTGCAAATGCCCAGGGGTACAAAGCCGAACGGATATTGCCCAGGTGGATAAAGCCGGTGGGCGACGGCGCGAAACGGGTACGGGTGCTCATGCAGTGGCCTTGATCAGGTCCAGGCCCTGGGATAAATCGTTTTTCAAATCGTCCAGATGCTCTAGGCCGACCGCAACGCGCACCAGACTTTGCTGGATACCGGCCAACTGACGGTTGGCTTCGCTCAAGCGCCCGTGCGAGGTGCTGGCCGGGTGCGTGATGATGGTTTTCACATCCCCCAGGTTGGCGGTGATCGACATCAGTTGCGTGCTGTCAATCACAGTGAATGCGTTGCTGCGGCAATGCAACGGGTCGGCGCCGACCACATCAAAAGCCAGCACCGGACCGCCTTTGCCGGATTGCTGCGCCATGGCCAGCGCATGCTGCGGGTGGCTGGCAAGCCCGGGGAAATGCACCCACGCGACCTTTGGGTGTTGCTCCAGCCAGGTCGCCAGTTGCAAGGCCTGGTCGGATTGGGCTTTCATGCGCAGCGATAAGGTTTCCAGTCCTTTCAACACCACCCAGGCGTTGAACGGCGACAGGCTCATGCCGGCGCTGCGCATGACGGGAATGAATTTCTCCGTCACCAAGGCCTGCGACGCACACAATGCACCGGCGACCACCCTGCCCTGGCCGTCCAGGTATTTGGTGCCCGAGTGCACGATCACATCGGCGCCCATGGCCATCGGCGTTTGCAAAGCCGGTGTGCAAAAACAATTGTCGACGGCCAGCAAGGCATTCGCCGCGTGCGCAATGTCTGCGAGCGCGCGGATATCGCAGACCTTGGTCAAGGGATTCGTGGGCGTTTCAGCGAACAGTAAACGCGTGTGCGGCTGTAACGCTCGCTGCCATTCAGACACATCGGTTTGGGACACGAACGTGGTCTGCACGCCGAATTTGGCGAACTCGCTGCTCAGCAGTTTGTGCGTCGAGCCGAACACCGAATGCGAGCACACCACATGGTCGCCGCTCTTGAGCAAGGCCATGCACAACAACAGCACCGCCGCCATGCCGCTGGACGTGCCTATGCAGGCCTCGGCGCCTTCCAGAGCGGCCAGGCGTTTTTCAAAGCTGGCGACCGTCGGGTTGGTGAAGCGCGAGTAGATGTAGCCGTCTTCTTCACCGGCAAAGCGGCGCGAAGCGGTATCGCTGTCGGGTTGTACAAAGCTGCTGGTCAGAAACAGGGCTTCGGAGTTTTCACCGTACTGGGTTTTGTCAACCGCAGCGCGAACCGCCAGGGTTTCCTTGTGCAAATCGGGGGGTAATGTTGAATTCGTCATCAGTGATCAACGCACATCGGCGTTCGGTAATGCCAGACGCGAATGGTCGGCTGTGTCTTCTTCCGAGCCTGCGCGTTGCTGACTCATGCGGGTGATGTCTTCGCTGCTGACGTCGCCGGTGATGTAAACACCGTCGAAGCACGAGGCATCGAAACCGTTGATGGCAGGCGCACCCGGCAGCGCGGCGCGGCGCACAGCCTCAAACATGGTTGCGATGTCCTGGTAAATCAGTGCATCGCAACAGATGACTTCACGCACCTGCTCGACCGTGCGGCCGTAAGCCACCAGCTCTTCAGAGGTCGGCATATCGATGCCGTACACATTCGGGAAACGCACCGGCGGCGCAGCACTAGCCAAGTATACCTTGCGGGCGCCTGCGTCACGCGCCATTTGCACGATCTCGCGGCTGGTGGTGCCGCGCACGATGGAGTCGTCGACCAGCAGCACATTGCGGCCCTTGAATTCGCTGACGATGACGTTGAGTTTCTGGCGCACCGAGCGCTTGCGCACAGCCTGACCCGGCATGATGAAGGTGCGGCCGACATAACGGTTTTTGACAAAACCTTCGCGGTAAGGCTTGCCCAGCAAATGCGCGAGTTGCGTGGCGCTGGGGCGGCTGGATTCGGGGATGGGAATCACCACATCAATGTCAGACGGCGGCACGGTGGACACCACGCGCTTGGCCAGCGTTTCACCCAGGTTCAAACGCGCCTGGTACACCGAAATGCCGTCCATGGTCGAGTCCGGACGCGCCAGATACACGTACTCAAAAATGCACGGCATGAGTTGCGGTCTGGCAGCACATGGGTGCGCGTGCAACTGCCCTTGCATGTCGATGAAGACGGCTTCGCCCGGCGCGACATCGCGCACAAACACGTGGCCGGTGCCTTCCAGCGCCACCGATTCGCTGCCCACCATCCAGGTGCCGTCTGCGCCCTGACCCAGGCACAAAGGCCGGATGCCGAAGGGATCGCGAAACGCCAGCATCCCGTGTCCGGCAATCATGGCGATCACCGCATACGAGCCTTTGATGCGAAGGTGTACGCCGCTGACCGCTGAAAACACATCGGCCACCGCCAGCGTGATACCGCGCGTGGTTTTTTCCAGCTCGTGCGCCAGCACATTCAGCAGCACTTCCGAATCGCTCTCAGTGTTGATGTGACGGTGGTCGGTGGAAAACAGTTCGGCCTTGAGCACCCGTGCGTTGGTCAGGTTGCCGTTGTGCACCATCACCAGACCGAAGGGCGCGTTCACGTAAAAAGGCTGGGCCTCTTCCTCGCTGTAGGCGTTGCCGGCGGTCGGGTAGCGAACCTGACCCAGTCCGATATTGCCGGGCAAGGCGCGCATATTGCGGGTGCGGAACACATCGCGCACCATGCCCTTGGCTTTTTGCATGAAGAACTTGCGGTCCAACTGCGTGACGATGCCCGCAGCGTCCTGGCCGCGGTGCTGCAACAGCAGCAAGGCGTCATAGATCAACTGGTTCACATGGGACTGACTGACAACCCCCACTATGCCGCACATCAAGTCACCAACCTTTTCAATGGCACCGGCAATACCGGTTTTACAAATTCAAGCAGCAGTTGCAGTAGCGGCACCACCTGGGACGAGGTCCAAATCGGGTATTTTTTAAATGGCGTCAGACCGATGACCAGCACCAGCAACATCAAAACCATGGTGCCGCGCGCCAAGCCGAACACGCCGCCCAGTAATCTGTCGGACAGACCGAGTCCGGCGACAGACAACAACTGCTTCAACAAGCGCGCCAGCAATCCCGCCGCGATCAATACCAGCAACAGAATCAACACCCAGGCCACGGCATGGGGCAGCACGTCACCATTGATCGGCAGCACATGCCCGATGTCTGCGGCAAAACGCCCGGCCAGCACAATGCCGACGACCCATGCCAGCACCGACATCACTTCCCTGACCACACCGCGCCACACACCCAATAAACCTGACACAAAGAACGGGGTCAACAACAACCAGTCGAGCGAATTCATGCCTTAGAGCGTCAACACAGAGGCGTTGAAATTGAGCGACTTGATTTTGCCGACAACTTTCTGGGCCTCCTGCCTTGTGGCAAACGGCCCGATGCGCACGCGAGTGCGTTTGCCTTCCTTGGTCTGGGCCACGTGCACATAGGTGGTGTAACCGGCCTTCTCCAGTTTGGCGCGCACTCCCTTGACTTTGGATTCGTCGCTGTAGGCGCCGACCTGCACGATGAAACGCTCGGCCGCCGGTGCAGCGGTTTCGGATTTCTCGCTGCCTTTGGCTTCGCCAGCGGCGGCACTGTCTGAAGCAGAGGCAGGTTCGGTTTTGCTGGTGTCCGCAGGTTTGCTGTCCTGCGCTTCGGCAGCAACAGCCTTGCTGTCGATGGGCGCGGCCGGTGTTTTATCGGGCACGGCAGCATTGTCTGCGGCAGCTTTGTCGGTGCCGGAGACCACCTCTTCGGCGGGCGGCGTGGCCAGCGCCTGCTTGTCAGGCACGGGCGCCACCGGCGGCTGTGACGGGCGCACAGACTCACGCTCGGGCATGTCGATGCGGATATCGGCCGAGATGTCGCGCGGCTTGGTGTCAAACACCAGGGGGAAACCGACCACCGCAATGACCACCAGCAAGGTCGCACCGATCAGACGGTGTCTGGCCTGCTGACGCAGGCTGTCCATGCTTCGGGCGTCATCCGCCGGGGATTCTTCGGCCGCCGGGTTATTACTGCGTGATTTGAAAAAAGCCATGAACAGGTTCAGGTGGGTAAATATGCGGGAAGACGGCCATCAATGCCGTGCGCAAGCACCGCTCCAACGGTGAAGAACGAACCGAAAACAAGAATTCTATCAGTGGGGTCTGCAAGGGATACAGCCTGAGCCAGCGCCTGAACCGGCCCGTCAAACAGCGCTGAAGTGGTGCCGGCCGGCGGGGACAGCAACTGCCAGACCTGTTGCAAGGTCTTAGCCCCGGCCGCGCGCGGCGTGGGCAGATCACAGAAATACCAGCACTCAACCAGCGGCAGCAGTTTTTTGAACAGACCCGGCAGATCCTTGTCGGCCATAGCGCCCAGCACCGCGTGGGTGCGCGGGTATAAGCCCATGGCGTCCAGGTTGTGCGCCAGCGCGGCCGTGGCATGCGGGTTGTGCGCCACATCGAGCACGACGGCCGGTTGGCCCGGCAGAATCTGAAACCGCCCCGGCCACTCCACTTTGGACAGGCCCAGGCGGATGGCCTGCGCGGTGACAGGTAATTGCTGCCTGAGCGCCTCCAGCACCGCCAACACACCGGCGGCATTCAGCAACTGGTTGGCGCCGCGCAGCGCCGGGTAAGCCAGACCGCTGTAAGTGCGGCCCCTAGCCTGCCAGATCCATTGCTGGGCGTCGCCGGCGAATTGCACATCACGGGTCACCTGCCAGACATCGGCACCCAAGGACTGCGCATGCGCCAGCACACTGGCCGGCGGCGCGGGGTCGCTGATGACGAGGGGTATGCCCGGACGCATGATGCCGGCTTTTTCACGGCCTATGCTTTCGCGGTCCGGCCCGAGCAACTCGGTGTGGTCCAGGTCGACGCTGGTGATTACCGCGCAACCGGCGTCGATGATGTTGACCGCGTCCAGACGCCCGCCCAGCCCCACTTCCAGAATCACCACATCGAGTTGCGCTTCGCTCAAGCAACTGAACAAGGCCAGGCTGGTGAACTCGAAATAGCTCAGGCTGATGTCGCCCCTGGCCGCCTCCACCCGCTCGAAATGGGGAGTCAGCGTATCTGCCGGCGCCGGCCGGCCGTTCAAGCGGCATCGTTCCTGGAAATACACCAGATGCGGCGAGGTGTACAAACCGGTCTTGAAACCGGCATGGCGGTACACCGACTCCAGCATGGCGCAGGTAGAGCCTTTGCCGTTGGTACCGGCGACCGTGATGACCGGACAATCAAAGCGCAAATTCATGCGCGCCGCAACCTGTGAGACCCGTTCCAGGCCCAGCTCTATGGTTTGCGGGTGCAAGCGCTCACAATGGGTCAACCAATCTTGTAATGACATGTAAAGATTGTCACCTATTCAATCCCGAATTCTGTCAACCGTTTGCAAGCAGCAATCGTTAAACTCACTGACAAGCTTAATTCGAAGGAGAATCTCTTGAAATACTTCATCCGTTTATCTGTCCTTTCTGCCCTAGGCCTGAGCTTGAACGTCCATGCTGACGAATTCGCTCGCGTGGTGTCCACCACACCCATCGTTCAGCAAGTGGCGATGCCCCGCCAGGTATGCACCCAGCAACAAGTCACCACCCAGCCGCACAAGTCCGGCGCCGGTGCCATCATGGGTGCCATCGCCGGCGGCACCATTGGCAATGCCCTGGGACGCGGCGGCGACCGTTCATTCGGCACCGCACTCGGTGCATTCGGCGGTGCCATCCTGGGTGACAAAATTGAAGGCGCCCCGCCGCCTGAAGTGCGCACTGTTCAATCCTGCAGCAACCAGAATTTTTACGAAAGCCGCATCGTTGCCTACAACGTGCTTTATGAATACGCCGGCAAGCAATACACGGTGCAAATGCCGCAAGACCCCGGCCCTACCCTTCGCCTGCAAATCACGCCCATGATTTCCAGCAACCAGAATTACAACTACCCGCCGCCCCCGGCTGCCGGCAGCCCGGTACCACCCCCCGGTTCTGCACCCCAATACGTTCAGTAAGCCCCTGTTCTCAGGGGCTTTTTTCATGCCAAAAAGA
>SHXP01000106.1 GCA_009693225.1 Limnohabitans sp.
AAGCAACTTGCCGACGAGGGGGCCGTACCTGCGCATGACTTGAAACAGTTTGTCGATGCGCTGGAAGTACCGCGTACGGTCTGGCTGATGCTGCCCTCCGGTGCCATCACCGAGGCTGCGGTGGACCAGATGCATGAACTGCTGCAAAGCGGCGACATTCTGATCGATGGCGGCAACAGCAATTTTCAGGACGATGTGCGGCGCGCTCAGGCTTTGCAGAAAAAAGGCATACGCTATATCGACGTCGGCACCAGCGGCGGGGTCTGGGGACTCGAACGCGGCTATTGCATGATGATCGGCGGCGACAAGCAGGCGGTCACCGAACTCGACCCGGTGTTCAAATCGCTCGCCCCCGGTGTAGGCACCATAGACAAAACACCCGGGCGCGACAACCGTCAGTCCACCGCAGAGGAAGGCTATTTGTACACCGGGCCTGCCGGTTCGGGGCATTTCGTGAAGATGGTGCACAACGGCATTGAATACGGTTTGATGCAAGCCTACGCCGAAGGTCTGGACATTTTGAAAGGCGTGAACCAGGCGGCGATTCCACCCGAGCGCCGTTATGACCTGAACCTGGCTGACGTCACCGAACTGTGGCGGCGCGGCAGCGTGGTCTCATCTTGGCTGCTGGACCTGAGCGCGATCGCATTGGCCGAGGACCCGACACTGTCTTCGTATTCGGGCTACGTCGAAGACTCGGGCGAAGGCCGCTGGACCATACAAGCAGCCATTGAAGAGGCGGTGCCGGCGGATGTGTTGACGGCTGCCCTGTACACGCGTTTTCGCTCGCGACAGGAACACACCTTTGCAGAAAAAATGCTCTCCGCCATGCGCAAACAGTTCGGTGGCCATCAGGAAGCGAAAAAACCTTAAAGGACGACCGTGGCACAAGACATTGAACATGTGAAAACGCCGCACGGCGAACGTGCACCCGCTTGCACACTGGTGATCTTCGGTGCGGCAGGTGACCTGACCAAGCGCCTGCTGATGCCGGCGCTCTACAACCTGGCGCGCACCGGTCTGCTGCCCCTCAACTTTGCCCTGATCGGTGTGGACCGTGCCGACATGACGGATGATTCTTTCCGGGCGCATGTGGCACAGGCAGTGACCGCGTTTGCTTCTGACAAGCACTATGCGCAAACCTTGCAGACCGAGCACCTGGACAGATTGCTAGGCAGCATGTCTTATTTATCAGCTGATTTCAGCGACCCGCAGGCCTATGCGCAACTCACGGCACGGTTGCAACAGGCGGACAAAGAAAAACACGCCGATGCCAATGTCATGTTTTACCTGGCGGTGGGTTCGCGTTTTTTTGCAGGCATCGTCGATCAACTGGGTGCTGCCGGGCTGGTGCAGGAAACCGAGCAGGCCTGGCGCCGTGTGGTGGTGGAAAAACCTTTCGGTCACGACCTGGCTTCCGCGCGCGAATTGAACAAACAGCTGCGAAACAATCTGCATGAAACCCAGATCTACCGCATGGACCATTTCCTGGGCAAGGAGACGGTGCAAAACATCATGCTGATGCGTTTTGCCAATGGTATTTTCGAGCCCTTGTGGACCCGTGACCATATCGACCATGTGCAGATCACGGTGGCCGAAACCGTCGGTGTCGAGCAGCGCGCCGCGTTTTACGAAACCACCGGCGCCATGCGTGACATGGTGCCCAACCACGTGTTTCAATTGCTGGCCTTGACGGCCATGGAGTCTCCGGCTTCTTTTGACGCGGACGCCGTGCGCAATGAAAAAACCAAGGTGCTGGATTCGGTACACGTACTCGATCCGCTGCGTGACGTGGTGCGCGGCCAGTATGCCGCAGGAGCACGCAACGGTGAACCGCTGAAGGCTTACCGCAATGAAGCGGATGTGTCTGCCGACAGCCGCACAGAAACGTACATCGCCATGAAGCTGGGTATTGACAACTGGCGCTGGGCCGGAGTGCCTTTTTATTTGCGCACAGGTAAAGCATTGTCAACCCGCCAAAGCGAGATCCAAGTGCAGTTCAAGCGGCCGCCTTTTTCATTGTTCCGCGATACTGCCACCGGCGCTTTGCAACCGAATACGCTGCTGATCAAGCTGCAACCCGATGAAGGCGCGATGCTGACTTTCGGCGCCAAAATCCCCGGCCCGCGCATTGAAATCGGCCAGGTGCATATGGATTTCCATTACAAGGACTATTTCCAGAATGCACCCAGCACCGGCTATGAAACGCTCATTTATGACTGCATGATCGGCGACGCCACGTTGTTTCAGCGCTCTGACAGTGTCATGGCCGGTTGGCAGATCGTGCAGCCCTTGCAGGACTTGCTGGCGCAGCGTAAGGACGCACCGTTGTCTTTTTATGCCGCCGGTTCACAGGGGCCTGAAGAGGCGCAGCAATTGTTTGGTGACAGCGGCAACCGCTGGCGCAGTTTGGCCTGAATCAAAGCGCAGGCGGTGTTGACCCCCTGCTGTCGCTCATCTTACGAGCACGGTGCTTGATACTTTCAAAAACGGTTGTACCGCGCGGTAACTGGGTTCGCCGAATGAGGGCAAATCACCGCGACTGACTGGATTGAGGCTGAGCGACAAAGTGTTGTCGGCAAGATATCGGGGTACTTCCTGTGGGTCCGTCTCGGGCGCATGGCCTGCCAGATAGGCCGACACCCAGGCTTTACACGGCGCAGACATGGGGGCGTTGGCGGCACAGTAGCGCCAGTTTTCAGCGTGAGCCGGCAGCATAACAAAGCAAAAAACACAAAGTAAAAAATTCACTTTCAACATCTTTATCTCCTTTTCGTATGCCTGCGGCAAATGTGTTGTGTAACGGAATATCGACACTGACAAGGGGAAAGCAATTTTTGCGCCGTTGCAAAACGGACGCCGCATGCACGGCCTGCGTACGCAAATGCTTGTGGTTTTTATGCGAACTAAGTATCAGGAAATCTCAGGTTTCTGCCATTCACTCATTTAAATTTGACCAACAGACAGATTAAAAGTTGATCTCTGTAAGGCTTAGGCAGACTGTTTTGCAGTCCGGTGACAAGTTAGGTGTTTCCAGTTGTACACAACATGACATGGAGTTGTATATGAATTCAAACAAACTTTCTGCCTGGGCCTTGGTCTCTCTTGGTCTGTTAACCGCTTGCGCGACGACCCAGGAAAAAGAAGCCCAGGAAGCGGCCGCCAAAGCACAGGTCGCCAAGGCGGAGCAAACTCAAAAAGCCCTGGATGAATTGAACAGACAAGTCAGAAGCCAATCTGACATGGTCAGTGCCTCAGCCAGGCAGACAGCCCAGTCGCAAAAGACCATAGATGAACTGAACAAGCAGATCAAGGACCAGTCAGACGTGCTGACGTCCACCTTGAGCAAAGCCGTGCCTGATGCGGGTGCCGCGCAGCGGGCCGAGGCCGCCAAAGAAGCAGAACGTCGCAAGGCGGTGGAAATCAATATCAGCAAGTCGCCTGACTGGTTTTTACAGAATGACATCAATCCGGATGCAATTTTTGTAACGGCCACAGAAGGCGCAGTTGACATGCAGTTGTCTATCGACATGGCCATGATGTCTGCCAAACGTCTGTTGACTCAAAACCTCGGCGAATTGATTTCGTCGCGCATGACTGAATTTGCCACGCAAACCAACAGCGGTGACGATAGCACCTTAAGCAAGGAAATTGAGCGTCTGACAAAGACCTTGATTGCCGAGGTGCAGCTCAATGGTTACACCCGGGATCGCATCACGGTGATTCCCAACGGCCGCGAATACCAGACTTATGTGCGTTTGCGCTATCCGACCGAAGAACTGAAAAAAATGATGGCCCGTGAGGTTAAAAAGAACAACATCATTACCACCAAAGTCAGAAAAACCAAGGCTTTTGAGGAACTGGAAAAAGAAATTGAAGCTGCACGCGAGAGCCGAGCAAACAACCAGAGTGCCAGTGAAAAATAAGCACACATTGAAAGCAGTGACCAAGGTGTGATGATGAAGATCGCGTCCTTGGTTTTTTTGGGCATGCTCGCCGTCATGGCGCTGCTGGGTTCGGTGCTGCTGGACCAGTCTGCCCAAACGGCGCGCGAATTGGCGCAAGTCACGCAAAGCACAAACCGGCAGTTACAAGAGCAGCAGCAACAACTCGCGCAGGCTAAGACACAGTTGCAGGCGGTCACACAGGAGTTGACTCAGCTCAAGGTAACGCAAGCAAACCAGGTCCCGCAGACGCAACCCAAGCCGCAGCCGCTTGATCTGCGCCTCGACAAGGACAAAAAAGCCTCTTTGCGCAAAGAGGCTTTGCGTACAGAGGCTTTGCTCAAAGAAGATTAGCGGCTGACCGGGCTGGAGGAAACCCTGAAGCTTGAAAAACTGCGGATTCAAAAAACTCAGCAGCAAATCGACGCTGATAAGCAGCAACTTGACGCCGATGAAAAATCACTGGACCTCGAGATGCTGGCCGCCGTGCTGGAAAACCGCCTGCAAAAGAAACTCAGCACCATGGTGTCAGCGACTGCAGCGCCTGCCGCACTGGTTCAAGCTCAGAGCAGTCTGCCTATGAAGGGAGCGGATCTGTATGGCGAATTGCCTTACAGACCGGTGCCCGTCAGCGTAGAAGCGGTGCAACCGGTACAAGCTGACAACAGCGCTGCCATCGCGCAAATCACCGCGCGTAAAAACAATGTGCTCGAAGACCGCAAGAAACTGTGGGCCCGCCAGCGTGCCCTGGACGAAGACAAGCAAAAGCTGATGCAAGCCACAGAGCAGTTGAAACATCAGCGGCTTGAGCTGGCCCGCGCTATGCATACCACCGGGGTGAAACAACCATGAAGCTGATGCGGCACGCACTGCAGACCTTGGTGCTCAGTCTGAGCCTCAGCGGTCTGTCTTTCGCGCAAAGCGTCCTGCCTTCATGCAAGGGCCAGGATGTCAGTCAATGGAACGCCTGCCGCGGAGTGTTTGACGATGCCGAGTATTCCTATGCTGGCGACTTTGTGCGCGGCAAATTTGAAGGCCGTGGCATTCTGGAGTTCACTGCTGACAAATACCAGGGCGATTATTCCCAGGGTGAATTCAAGAATGGCTTGAAACACGGTTTCGGCATTTACTATTTTGCAAACGGCGAAAAATACGCAGGCCAGTACCAGTACGGCAAACGCCAGGGCAAGGGCACTTATTCATTCCCCCACGGCAAACCGGCTCTCAGCGGTAACTGGTCAAACAACCAATTTCTGACTCCCGGCGCTGTCATTGAATCTAAAAACGCTGCAGGGCAAATGCTGACATCCGGCACCGAGGCTGTAAAAAAAAGACTGATGAACCCGCTGTAGACAAACCGCGCGCCAGGGTAGAGACCCGGCCCGTGAATATGGTCGATCCCTTTGTCGCCCGGCCCCGGGATGCCGTTGCCGTCATCCTTGGCGTTCAGAATTACCAGCACTTGTCCGGCGCCAGTTTTGCGGTGAATGACGCCCGGCAGTTTCGCGACCATGCCGTCAAGTACCTGGGTGTTCCTGCGGACAACATCAAATTGCTGCTTGACACTGATGCGCAGCGCGCCGGGATTTTGCTCGCGCTCAAGTACTGGTTACCGGCCCATGTGAACGCCGGCACTACCGATGTATACGTGTTTTTCAGCGGGCATGGTTTGATGCGTGAGTCGGACAAACAGTATTACTGGCTGCCCCAGGACGTGAATACCGATTTGCTGGAGGACACCGGCATCAACCAGAAATCTGTGCTGGCCCTGCTCAGTCGCAGCGGGGCGAAATCGGTCACGGTTTTCATGGACAGTTGCTTCAGCGGTAACACGCGTCAGGGACTGGCTTTGCAGCAGCATCAGCGCGCGGTGACGCTCAAGGCAGGTGCAGACAGCCTGCCGCCCGGGGTCAGCATCCTGTCCGCGGTCAGCAGCGGGCAAATTGCATATGCTGACGAAGCTTTGCAGCACGGCATATTCAGCCATTACCTGCTCAAGGGCTTGGCAGGCGAGTCGGACAGCAACCGCGACCGGCAGATCCTGCTTGGTGAATTGGCCGACTATGTGGCGCGCCAGACCTCGCGGCACGCACTGGGCTTGCACAAGCAACAGGACCCGCAGTTGAACGGGGACCGTCAACACGTTGCGGCCTACCGATGAAGAGCGTGCGCCAGCCTCTTATCCGGCTGATGATGGCCGCTGTTGCATCGCTATCCTTACCGGCCACGGCAATTCCGGCGGATGTCAAAGCCGATGTGTTCTTCGGTCCGGACATGTCGCGCAATCAGGCGTGCGATAACGCCAGAGAAGCCGCCAAAGCCAAAGCGATAGCACTGGTGAATGGGGAAAACATCTCAGCCGATCAAAGCATGCACTGCCGGCAATCCGCCAGTACCTTGCGTGAGCAGGCCTGTGAAGTGCATCGCAATGCCCTGGCCCTGATTGAAGGCCGTATCCGTAAAAGCGAGTTGATTTCCAAAACCGTCAAAACCGTGCAAGGTGCACAAATGTGCACGGTCAGCATGGTGGTCGACGTGGTGCCGCCGGCAGTGGATGCCGACCCGGGGTTTGATATGCGCGTCGAACTCAACCGGAGCAGTTTTCGCGCCGGTGATGCCCTGGAGATCAACATCACGCCGGCTTCCCCCATGTACGTCAGCGTTTTCAACTGGCGACCGGCATTCAGCAGGGACAACGTGGTGCGTCTGTTTCCCAATGACTTCGAAAAGAACAATTTCATCAAAGCTGTGTTGCGGCTGCCGTCTGCCGCCGCCGACAAGGCTGACAGTTTCGAACTGGAGTGGCAGGCGCCTGCAGGGCTCGACAAGGACAGCATGAGCGAGTGGGTGATCGTGGTGGCCACCAAAAAACCCATGCCCTGGCTGGCTGTGTACGGCATACAGCGATTCAAGGAAAAGCTGCTGGAAATCCCGGCCGATCAACGGCGCGTGGTGCATCGGCCTTATCTGCTGATGCGATAAACAAGAGGTTTTCGTCAGGCCGGCTTGCTGTTCAGTCCGCGTTGTTTTGTATCAAGCGCAATTTTGTCTCCAGCTCGTCCGCCAGTTGCCTGCGCAACGCGTACATGGTTTCGCGCTCGCTGTTGTAGGACCGGACCTGTGCGATGGAATCAAACATTTTTTGATGAATATTTCGCATTTCATCGATGGTCTGGTTCATTTGCGCTTCTATGCTTTGCAGCAGCTTCTTCTTCACCGTGAAAGCTTCTATCTGGGCCAGCAAGGGTTTCCAGGTTTCCAGAAAGTCATCCGGCTTTGTCTTGCTCTGGTTCATGTCCGCCACTGAATGCGATATGGATTCCAGCTGTTATCGCCAAGTTAATTTTGACCTAGCAAAGGGAGTTGTGCCGATTCAAAAGTGACCTAGGGATTCTCTGCAAAACTCAATTTGTAAGCAATCAACAATCCGTAAGCACTTGATTTCATTGGGCGGTATATTCTGGTAAGTGACTTTTGCAGACCATCCCTAGGTGTTTTACTTGACCTGCCTAAATTTTAGGCAGGAGTTAAAAGGTGATCACTATGGAAATTTTGGGCAAGATTCGGCGAATGTATTTTCGCAAGAAGTTATCGTTTCATGAAATCGCTAGGCTCACAGGCCTATCGCGAAACACGGTGCGTAAATGGGTCAAGCAGGACTCACCTGTGGCTACCCCTGTTTACCGAAGAGGAGCAGGCGTGCGCAAGTTGAGCACATA
>SHXP01000107.1 GCA_009693225.1 Limnohabitans sp.
CGTGGATTGCAGGAATTTCAGCCGCTGACACCGGGGCAGGTGCGCATGTATGTATGCGGCATGACGGTTTATGACTTCTGTCACATCGGCCACGCCCGCTCAATGGTTGCCTTTGATGTGGTGCAGAGCTGGTTCAAGCAGTCCGGTTTGCAGGTTCACTATGTGCGCAACATCACCGATATTGACGACAAAATCATCCGCCACGCCACCGAAAACGGCGAATCCATCCGGTCTCTCACCGACCGCATGATCGACGCCTTGCACCAGGATGCCGATGCGCTGGGCATTGAGCGCCCGCAGGCGGAACCGCGCGCCACCGACCATGTGTCCGGCATGCTTGGCCTGATCAGCCGGCTGGAAAACAAGGGATTGGCCTACCGCAGTGCCAACGGGGATGTGAATTACGCGGTGCGCAAATTCGACGGGTACGGCAAGCTGTCAGGCAAATCCCTGGACGAGTTGCATGCGGGCGAACGTGTGGCCGTGCTCGACGGCAAAGAGGACCCTCTGGATTTTGTGCTTTGGAAGTCCGCCAAGCCGGATGAACCCGCCGAGGTCAAATGGGACAGCGCCTTTGGTAGCGGCCGCCCCGGCTGGCACATCGAATGTTCCGCCATGGCCTGCAGCCTGCTGGGTGAATCCTTTGATATACACGGCGGCGGCGCCGATTTGCAGTTCCCGCACCACGAAAACGAAATCGCGCAAAGCGAGGGGGCCTACGGCGTGCCCATGGCGCGCTTCTGGATGCACAACGGCTTCATCAACGTGGACAACGTCAAGATGTCCAAAAGCCTGGGCAATTTCTTCACCATCCGCGATGTGTTCAAGCAATACCGGCCCGAGGAAGTGCGTTTCTTTGTCGTGCGCAGCCATTACCGCAGTCCCCTGAATTTCAGCGACCAGCATTTGGACGATGCACGCGCCTCGCTTAAACGGCTCTACACCAGCTTGCAAGCGGTTGCTCCGCAGACCGTCAGCATCGATTGGCACCAGCCGCACGCGGCGCGCTTCAAAGCGGCCATGGACGAGGACTTCGGCACCCCCGAAGCGGTGGCGGTTCTGTTTGATTTGGCCGCTGAGGTCAACCGTACCCAATCACCTGCATTGAGCGGCTTGCTCAAGGCGCTCGGCGGCGTGCTCGGCCTGCTGCAAACCGGTCCTCTGTTGTTTTTGCAAACTGCCAGCGGTGCTGTCAGCGGCGATGAGACCGCGCAGATTGAGACATTGATTGCGGCACGCGCCGGCGCCAAGGCTTCCAAAGACTTTGCTCTGGCCGACCGCATACGCACCCAGCTCAGCGACATGGGCGTGGTGCTGAAAGATTCTGTGCAAGGCACGGTCTGGGAGCGCGCCTGATGGCTGCCAAACCCCTGCCTGTCAAACGCGTCACCCCTGACTACTGGGAAGAGGCGTGCAAGCATCTGGCCAAGAAAGACCGCGTCATGCGTCGCCTGATTCCGCAATTCGGCGACGCCTGCCTGGAGTCGCGCGGTGACGCTTTCGTCACGCTTGCGCGCAGCATTGTCGGTCAGCAGATTTCAGTCAAGGCCGCGCAATCGGTATGGGACAAGTTCACCGCGCTGAGCAAAACCCTGACGCCGGCGGCGTTGCTCAAGCTCAAGGTGGACGACATGCGCGGTGCCGGTTTGTCGGCCCGCAAAGTGGAGTACCTGGTCGACCTGGCCTTGCATTTCTCCAGCGGCACGGTGCACACACGCAAATGGGCCGAGATGGACAACGAGGCCATCATCGACGAACTGGTGGCCATACGCGGCATTGGCCGCTGGACCGCCGAGATGTTTTTGATCTTTTACCTGCTGCGCCCGAACGTGCTGCCGCTGGACGATATCGGCCTGATCAACGGCATCAGCAAAAACTATTTTTCAGGCGAAGCCGTCAGCCGCATCGACGCGCGCGAAGTGGCCGCGGCCTGGGCGCCGTATTGCAGTGTGGCGACTTGGTATATTTGGCGTTCGCTGGACCCTCAGCCTGTGGCTTACTGACAGCCGTGTGCTGAACGACAGCGGACAAGGAGAAACGATTGGCAAAGAAAACCTTCCTCGACTTCGAGCAACCGATTGCCGAACTTGAATCCAAGATTGAAGAACTGCGTTACGTGCAAGTCGAGTCGGCAGTCGACATTTCTGAAGAAATCGAGCAGCTTTCCAAAAAAAGCCAGCAGCTGACCAAAGACATTTACAGCGATTTGACGCCCTGGCAGATCACCAAGATCGCACGCCACCCCGAGCGCCCTTATACGCTGGACTACATCAGCGAAATCTTCACCGACTTTGTTGAAATGCACGGCGACCGCCATTTCTCGGATGACCTGAGCATCGTCGGCGGCCTAGCGCGTTTCAACGGCAACGCCTGCATGGTGCTCGGTCAACAAAAAGGCCGCGACACCAAAGAGCGCACCGCACGCAATTTCGGCATGACCCGTCCCGAGGGTTACCGCAAGGCCTTGCGTTTGATGAAAACCGCTGAAAAATTCAAACTGCCGGTTTTCACCTTTGTTGATACACCCGGTGCATTTCCCGGCATTGATGCCGAAGAACGCAGCCAAAGCGAAGCCATAGGCCGCAATATTTTCGAGATGGCGCAACTGCAAGTGCCCATCATCACCACCATCATCGGCGAAGGCGGCTCCGGCGGCGCACTGGCCATCAGTGTGGCCGATCAATTGCTGATGCTGCAATACTCGATATACTCGGTCATCAGCCCCGAAGGCTGTGCCTCCATTTTGTGGAAAACCGCTGACCGCGCATCCGATGCCGCCAACGCCCTGGGCATCACGGCGCACCGTCTCAAGGCGCTGGGCCTGGTCGACAAAATCGTCAATGAACCGGTGGGGGGCGCTCACCGTGACACCAAGCTGATGGCCTCGCACCTCAAGCGCGGTTTGAACGATGCTTGGCGCCAACTCAGCGACCTCAAACTCAAAGAGTTACTCGACAGGCGTTATGAACGGCTGCAAAGCTATGGCCGATTCAACGACACCAAAGCCGACGCCAGTTAATCCGGGTCTGCCGGTTGCAGCCTTGCCTGCAAAACTTGCGCTGGACCGTTTCAATCCCGAGCTTCCATTTGCCGTTGCCCTGAGCGGCGGCGCTGACTCCACCGCTTTGTTGCTGGCCTGTGCGCTGCGCTGGCCGGAACAGGTGAGGGCGGTGCATGTGCATCACGGCTTGCAGGCAGCGGCCGACGGTTTTGTCAGCCATTGTGAAAAACTCTGCGCACAGCTTGAGGTGCCGCTGGCCGTCGAGCGCATCAACGCAGCGCATGCGCCGGGTCAAAGCCCCGAGGAAGCTGCCAGGCGGGGCCGTTATCTGGCGATGGCGCACGCCTTGCATACTCACTGGGGCGGTATGGTGCGCGATCTGGCGCTGGCCCAGCATGCGGATGACCAGGTGGAAACCATGCTGCTGGCGCTGTCGCGCGGCGCGGGTTTGCAGGGTCTGGCGGCCATGCCCGACCAAATTGACAGACACGGTCTGGTGCTGCACCGGCCCTGGTTGAATGCGCCCGGCGCAGACATCCGCCAATGGTTGCGCGACAGCGGGGTCGAGTGGGTGGAGGACCCGAGCAACCTGGATCAGCACTTCACCCGCAACCGCATACGCCAGCGTCTGCTGCCCGCGTTGCAAGACGCGTTCCCGTCGTTTCGACAGACGTTTGCGCGCAGCGCCAGACACGCGGCCCAGGCCCAGCAGTTACTGAGCGCGCTGGCACAGCAGGATTTGCAAGCGGCGGGTGATCCGCCGCGAATCAAAGATCTACAGCCATTGAGTGAGGCCCGCCAGGTCAATCTGCTGCGGTTCTGGCTGAGCAGCCGGGACGTGCAAGCGAGTTCAGCGCAAATTGACGCCTTGCTGGTGCAGATCAAGGCGTGCAGCACGCGTGGGCATCAGATTGACATCAAGGTAGGCAGTGGATTTGTCAGGCGATCCGGTGATTTTCTCAATTGGTACTATCGGTAGCTTTGATTGCTGATAATCACCTTCTCAGATGGCACTAATCGTTCACAAATACGGCGGCACCTCGATGGGGTCGACCGAGCGCATCCAAAACGTGGCCAGGCGCGTGGCCAAATGGGCCAGGGCCGGTCACCAGATGGTGGTGGTTCCCTCAGCTATGAGCGGCGAAACCAACCGCCTGCTCGGACTGGCCA
The DNA here is from genome assembly GCA_009693225.1 of Limnohabitans sp. Taxonomy (GTDB): domain Bacteria; phylum Pseudomonadota; class Gammaproteobacteria; order Burkholderiales; family Burkholderiaceae_C; genus Limnohabitans. Next base: position 4,172 of record SHXP01000107.1, read on the forward strand.
AGGAACTCGCGGGCAGCGCGCACAGCGATGCCCATTTGCGCGAGCTCGACGCACTGGCCGCCACCGGCGAGCAGGCCTCGTCGGCTTTGCTGACCATCGCTTTGCAAGCCGAGGGTATGCAGGCAGTCAGCTATGCAGGCTGGCAGGTGCCGGTGCGCACCAACAGCGCTTTCACCAAGGCCCGTATTGAATCGATTGACGATGTGCGGGTGCGCCATGACCTAGCGCAAGGTAAAGTGGTCATCATCACCGGCTTTCAAGGGGTGGACCTTGAGGGACATATCACCACGCTGGGGCGCGGCGGCTCGGACACCTCCGCCGTCGCAGTGGCCGCAGCTTTGAAAGCCGCCGAATGCCTGATTTACACCGATGTCGACGGCGTCTACACCACCGACCCGCGCGTGGTGCCTGAAGCCCGTCGCCTGCACACGGTCAGTTTTGAAGAAATGCTGGAAATGGCGTCGCTGGGCAGCAAAGTGCTGCAAATCCGCTCGGTGGAATTCGCCGGCAAGTACCGGGTGCCGTTGCGCGTGCTCTCCAGCTTCACGCCCTGGGACATTGATATCAAAGAGGAAGCCAAGTCAGGCACCTTGATCACTTTTGAGGAAGACGAACAAATGGAACAAGCCATCGTATCCGGCATCGCTTTTACCCGTGACGAAGCCAAGATTTCCATCATCGGTGTGCCCGACAAGCCCGGCATCGCCCACAAGATTCTGGGTACCGTGGCCGAGGCCAACATCGAAGTTGACATGATCATCCAGAACATCAGCAAGGGTGGTTTGACCGACTTCAGCTTCACGGTCAACCGCAACGACCATGCGCGCGCCATTGACATGCTCAAGGCCAAGGTGCTGCCCGAACTGGGTAACCCTGAGGTATTGGGCGACGCCAAGATCTGCAAAGTGTCTATCGTTGGTATCGGTATGCGCAGCCATGTCGGTGTGGCCAGCAAAATGTTCGCCTCCCTCAGCGCCGAAGGTATCAATATTCAGATGATTTCCACCAGCGAAATCAAAACTTCCGTAGTCATTGACGAGAAGTACCTGGAGCTGGCGGTGCGCGCTTTGCACAAAGCCTTTGAGCTGGAGCAGAATCAGGCATAATTTGAATTACTGGAAACGTGACCGAGTGGCCGAAGGTGCTCCCCTGCTAAGGGAGTATAGGGTGTAGAGCCTTATCGAGAGTTCGAATCTCTCCGTTTCCGCCAAAACCCAGTATCCATAAGGCTTTCAAGCCGGTTTGGATGCAGAAGAAGCCCCTCTCGCAGGGGCTTTTTTCTTGGCTTTTTTGCTTTGCGGTACAATTTCGGTACACCTACCCTCAGAGGGAAAGCCTAAATAGAGGCAAATCCTTGCATTCAAGGGAGTACGTTTTCTGGCAACAGAAACACTCGAAATTTGGAAAGCAAAGACATGGCCTCCATCGTAAAAACACCCTCAGGTACCTATAAGGTATTGATTCGCAAACGCGGCTTTGCGCCAGTCATAAAAACATTCGACAAAAAAGCTGATGCCCAGCACTGGGCCAAGATTACAGAGGCCGGTATGGCCACCGGCCAGCACGTCGACTTCTCCAAAGAAGCACGATCAACAACAGTGGGTGACTTGTTTCAAAAATATCTCAACGAGATGCCCCCAGTCAAAAATCCCGAGCAACAAGCTATAAAAGTTTCTGCCCTCTTCAAATCCATCAAGTTCATGGATAGGCACTTGGACCAAATATCTTCAACGGATATTCAAAAATGGCGGGACGCCAGACTCAAAGACGTCAAGCCTGGGACAGTCATCCGCGAGATGGGAACCTTGAGTGGTGTTTTTAACTACGCTATCAATGAGTGGCATACACCTTTGGCCAAAAATCCTGTCACTGGAGTCTCTAAGCCGCAAGGCGGTGACGTGCAGCGCACACGTGGGTGGGAGGACTGGGAAGTAGAGGCCGTTTTGAAAGCCTCCAACTTTGACCCTAACAACAAACCAAGCAACAAAAAAGACTATGCGGGTTGGGCCATTGCGCTGGCCATTGAAACGGCAATGCGTAAAGGCGAGATGCTCAAAGTAACTGCTGCAGACTTCCACCCTAATGAGCAGCGTCTGTTTATCAAGGATGCCAAAAACGGTTATAGCCGCTCTGTGCCATTAACCAAGAAGGCCATCAGTCTTCTGACCGTAATGACGCGGGGGCTCAAACCCGACGAAAAGATATTCCCGCTCTCTGCAAGTTGGTTGGCTCAAACTTTTGACATGGCAAAAAAAGATGCCGGGCTCACAGATAAAGAATTGATTCTTCACGGGGGACGCCACGAGGCAACCACTCGCGCATCTGCAAAGCTCGCCCACGTGCTTGAGTTAACAGCCTTCACCGGGCACCGAGACCTCAGGTCCGTAAAACGGTACTACAACCCCAAGCCTTCTTATATTGCCGACAAGTTGGGTTGACCTCAATAGCGACGGTTAAGTTTCCAGTCGTTCTTGGGTTTAGGGGGAGTTGTGCGGCATTGCTCTAGCCATTCCAATACGTCAGACTCGAGCCAAACCAGCTTCTTCGAGCCCGGGATCACGATGCGAGGGGGAAGGGAGCTTGGTTTGCGGTTGATGTCTGCCTTGATAGTTCCAACCGCGCGGAAAATGAGACCTGACAATTCAGTAACTCCTAAAGTTCTAATTGAGGTTGGCTCATTCATCTTGGGTCCTTGGTCTAACTAACTCATTTGCGATCAGGCGTCTGACTTCTTCAGTAACTGCATGGCCCAAATCCTCTGGGTCAATCATTCGCATCAACAAGCACCGCAGCCGGACGTTGTGCATGGCTATGGCCTCAGCGGCCAACTCAATCGAACTCATCGTTTCGTCGCCTCCAGCAAGAGGTCTTGCACTTCGCGCTTGGTTTCACGCCGCGCCATCACCAACTCGTCGACCGTGTTGGCGGCCACGATGTGGTGAATAAAGACAGGGCGGTTGTAGCCAGCTTGCTTTTGGCGTGTGGGGCCAATGCGCTCAATGATTTGCTGGAATTGCTCCAAGTCCCACCAATGTCCGAAGAAGCAAATGATGTTGCCCCCGTCTTGAAGGTTCAGCCCATGCCCCGCGCTTTGCGGGTGGGCAAAGAGCACGGGGATTCGACCGGCGTTCCAGTCCTTGATTGTTTGCGGGTCAGTGCCAAGCACTCGACCTTGAGGAAAACTCTTTTGCAAACGAATCAAATCTGTCTTGAAGTGATACGCGACAAGCACCGGCATTCCGGCTGCTTCTTCAATCACAGATTCCAACGCATCAATCTTGGCGTTGTGCACATCAGACCAGCCGCCAGTCTCATCGGTGTAGATAAAGCCATTGGCTATCTGAAGACATTTGATCGTGCGGCTGGCGGCATTAAAGGCTTCAACCCCCGCGCCATCAATGGTCAGGAACATCTCGC
>SHXP01000108.1 GCA_009693225.1 Limnohabitans sp.
TGGACAAAATCGCTTGGCGCTTGAATACACGCCCCAGAAAGTCACTGGGCTGGAAATGCCCGGCTGAACTCTTCTTGCCTGAAGACTCATTTGACTTCCAAGCTTATTGGAAGTCTATACTTCAGCCCTCTCAACCCAATGTTGCACTTTGGACTTGAAGCCACCGAGTTTTGCAGACCATCCCTTTCAAAAAAACTAGGTTAAAAATTGAAAATAGATTTTTTGATAACAACTGTCGACAAATGAAACAGGGATGCAATACTGTGTCACCGTAGACAGGGGAAGGGGCGACAAGTTCGGCAACCTTCTCACGCACGGCGGCAATACGGCCTCTGTCCTCGGGCGCCACCAGCACATCGGCGATCAAATGCGTCGTCAAGCGCACCTGTTCTTGACCGAATCCACGGGTTGTCATAGCGGGGGTACCCAAGCGTATGCCACTGATTACCATCGGTTTTTCCGGGTCATTGGGAATGCCGTTTTTATTGCAGGTAATGTGGGCCTGGCCCAAAGCGAGTTCAGCCGCTTTGCCGGTGATGCCCTTGCCGCGTAAGTCGGCCAGCATCAGATGGCTTTCAGTGCGCCTGCTGACAATGCGCAACCCTCTTTCGACCAGTGTTTTTGCCAGGGTATCGTCGTTGCTCAGCACCTGCTGCTGGTAGCTTTTGAATGCAGGTTGCAGGGCCTCGTGAAAAGCCGTGGCTTTGCCTGCAATCACATGCATCAAAGGTCCGCCTTGCATGCCGGGGAACACGGTGCTATTGATTTTTTTGGCGACTTCTTCATTGTTTGTCAGAATGATGCCGCCGCGCGGGCCGCGCAAACTTTTGTGCGTCGTCGAAGTCACCACATCGGCATAAGGCGTAAGATTGGAGTACACGCCGGCAGCGCTCAAGCCCGAGTAATGGGCCATATCCACCATCAGGTAGGCGCCTATGCTTTTGGCAACTTGCGCAAATCGCTCCCTATCAATTTTAATCGCGTAAGCAGAAGCACCGGCAATGATGAGTTTGGGTTTGTGCGCATGCGCCGAACGCTCCATGGCTTCATAGTCAATTTCTTCAGCGGCATTGAGGCCGTAACTCACCACGTTGAACCACTTGCCGCTCATGTTCAAGTGCATGCCATGCGTCAAATGGCCTCCTTCAGCCAGACTCAAGCCCATGATGCTGTCGCCGGGTTGCAGCAAAGCCAAAAAGACAGCCTGATTCGCCTGAGAGCCCGAATTGGGCTGTACGTAGCTGTCGTATCCCGGATGATCGTACGGACGCTTCGTAAACAAATGAGGGCGCGAAGCGTACCAGTCTTTCATGGCCCTCATCGGTTTCCAGCGAGCCCAGGCAACCGAATTCGCTTTCAACAGACACGCCGCGTCACGTCGACGTTGTAGTCGTAGCTGGCCGGTGTCTTACCGTCCTGCATCAGCGAGCCGTCCATCATCACGCTGGAAAAACCCGAGCGTATGGACTGCTGGCAAACAGCCGGGGACACGCCATGGTCTTGGTGCATCAGCACTGGAATATCCGGGTGCGATTCAATAGCTGCCAGCACCAGGTGAGGCAAATAGGCTTCGCCTGCGTATTTACGCGCTCCGGCCGAAGCTTGCAGGATGACCGGGCTGTGGGTTTCTTGCGCAGCCTCCATGATGGCCTGTACCTGTTCGAGGTTGTTGACATTGAAAGCAGGTACACCGTAACCGTGTTCGGCGGCGTGGTCCAGAACCTGGCGCAGTGAAACGAGAGCCATATAGATATCTCCTGGAAAATTGAATGAAGTGTAAGGTGTCAGGACTTTTTCTTGCGTTCCATCATGCGTCAGACAAAAGGCGTGAAGATGAGTTGTATGGCCAGTTCCATCTTGCCGCCGGGCACTACCACGGTGTTAGCACGCGACATTAATGAGTTATGGATCATGTTGAGCAAATAATGAAAGTCGATGCCCTTGGGATTGGCAAAGCGGATGACGACAAAGCTTTCATCCGGCGCTGGAATTTCACGCGCGATGAACGGGTTTGAAGTGTCTACACAGGGGACGCGCTGGAAGTTCACGTGCGTGAGGGCAAATTGCGAGCAGATGTAATTCACGTAATCAGGCATGCGGCGCAAAATGGTGTCTGTCACGGCTTCTGTGGAATAGCCGCGCTTGGATTTATCACGCCAGAGTTTTTGTATCTATTCCAGATTGATAACGGGCACGACACCGATCAACGGATCAGGGTGTTTGGCGATATTGACCTCGGGCGTAACCACGGCGCCATGCAAACCTTCATAAAACAACAAATCGGTGCTGACCGGTAAATCCTCCCAGGGAGTGAATGTGCCGGGATCCTGTTTATAAGGGGCTGCTTCATCGGCATCGTGCAGGTATTTACGGTGGCGACCGTTGCCGGTTTCACCGTAGGTTCGGAACAAGGCTTCGAGTTCAGCGAACAGATTCGTGGAGGGCCCGAAATGGCTGAGGTTTTTATCGCCCTGCTTTTCGGCCTCGGCCGCTTTTTTTCGCATTTCCAGACAGTCATAGCAGTGCAAGCTGTCACCCTCAATGATGGCTGCTTTGACCTTTTCACGCTGGAAAACATTTTCAAAGGTACGTATCACTGAAGTTGTGCCTGCCCCTGAAGAACCGGTGATGGCGATGATGGGATGTTTGATTGACATGGCTCGGGACTTTATTTTTATTGCGAATCAAATGCGAAACAGACAGCGCTCGGCGAACAAGGGGTTTTCATTCTCAACTTCCACCGGTTCGCTGTGGTAGCGCTCTATGCGCTCGACTTCGTGTTTTGAACCGAAGACCAGACCGATGCGCTGGTGCAAACCCGTGGGCTGAACTGACAGCATAGGCTCACGGCAGTTGCTGGCACGCCCTACAGCCTGTTCCATCACCATGCCAATCGGATTGGCCTCATACAACAGACGCAAGCGATCGGCCTTGCTCGGGTCCTTGTTATCACGTGGGTACATGAAAACGCCTTCGCGCATCAGAATGCGGTGTGCCTCGGCGACCATGGAAGCGATCCAACGCATATTGAAGTCTTTGCCGTGAGTACCGGATTTGCCGGCCAGACATTCATACAAATAACGCTTGATCGGCGCTTCCCAAAAATGGCTATTGGATGCATTGATGGCAAATTCCTGCGTGTCCGGCGGCACCTGCAACTGCGGGTGCGTCAACATGAACTCACCCAGATTGGGATCAAGCATGAAACCCGCGGCACCATTGCCTACCGTCAGCACCAGCATGGTGTTCGGCCCGTACAAAGCGTAACCGGCGGCAACCTGACTGCTGCCCGGCTGTAGAAAATCTTCTTCTGTGACATCTCGTCCGCTGTCAATCACATCCTGCGGCGCACGCAAAATGGTAAAAATACTGCCGACCGACACGTTCACATCGATGTTTGAAGAACCGTCCAGCGGATCAAACACCATCAGGTATTTAGCGCACGGGTACTGAACTGGGATCTGATACGGATGGTCCATTTCCTCTGGCGCCATACCTGCGAGATGTCCGGTCTAGGCGTTCATACGGATGAACAACTCGTTGCTCAACACATCAAGTTTTTTCTGCGTTTCACCCTGCACATTGACTGCCCCGCCGCCTTCGATTGATTGATCGTCATACATGCCACCGAGCTCGCCCATGGCAACCGAACGGGCGATTGCCTTGCACGCCAGCGCCACATCCAGAATCAGCGCATTGAAGTCTCCGCTTGAGCCGGGGAAACGGCGGCGTTACTCGATCAGATACTGTGTCAGTGTGGTGCGATGTCTTAAGGGCATGGTGTTTTCTTTTCTCAGTGAGCCTCGTGCCATTGCTGTAATTGTTCAACAGAAGCGCCTCTGAGATCCGGCAACACCTGTAATACACCGGCAAAATCATGATGCGAAGTGAAGCCGTTAGGCGTGACTATGACTTGCAGGCCGACACTCAAAGAAGCCTGCAATCCTTTGTATGAATCTTCAAAAGCCAGGCATTCGGCTGGGGACATACCGAGCCTTGCCAGTGTCTGGGTGTACACCTGTGGATGCGGTTTTTTCTGGGCGCTGTGGATGCATCTTCAATGAAAGTAAACAGGTCTTTCCACTCCGGACCAATGGCCCTCCGCAGCAAAACGGCGATATTGACCGGCGATGTGGTGGTGGCAATCGCCAGGCGCAGCCCGGCAAGGTGCGCTTGCTGGATCAGGCTCAGCACACCGGGGCGTAATTGAACAGCACCGGATTGCACCGCGTTTTCATAAGCGGCGATTTTAAAAGCACGCAGACGCTCGATGGTGTCTTTCAAACCGCCGCCTAAGTCTTTCATGTCCGGGTGCACCTGCTTCCAATAATGTTGCATGCGCTCTTTGCCGCCGGAGATTTCCAGCAGGCGGTTATAGGTGGCCACGTCCCAGTGCCAGTCAAGGCCTTCTTCGGTGAACGCCTGGTTGAACGCGGCCAGGTGCGCCATCTCGGTATCCGCCAGGGTTCCGTCTATATCGAACACCAATGCCTTGAGCGAGCCCATGATCATCCCTTAATTTGTTGAAATACCCGACTCGCCAGAATATCCTGGACATTCAAGGTGCTCAGGTCATCAGCGGTCAATTCTTTATCAGGGTTGTCGAACAGGCGGCTGGCCCGCCGTAATCGGGTGCGCTCAAGCGCATTACGTACACTTCGTGCGTTGGCGAAATGCGGTTGCTGTTTGCGCAATTGCAAATAGTGTGCAAATGCATTTTGCGCTTCATCGTCAAAACGGTAATTTTGTGCATTCAGCATGTGCTGCGCAATTTGTGCGAGTTCGTCTTCCTGGTAGTCCGGAAAATCAATGTGATGCGCAATGCGTGAATTCATGCCGGGGTTGGACATGAAAAACGTGTCCATGCGGTCTTTGTAGCCGGCCTGGATCACCACCAGATCATCGCGCTGATTTTCCATGACCTGCAACAGAATTTAAATCGCTTCCGGGCCATAGTCGCGCGCATTTTCAGGCCGATAAAAGTACTAAGCCTCGTCGATGAACAGGATGCCGCCCATGGCTTTTTTCACTACTTCCTTGGTTTTCGGCGCGGTATGCCAGATGTACTGACCTACCAGATCGTCACGCGTGACCGCCACCAGGTGACCGCTGCGCACATAGCCGAGTTCATGCAGGATTTGCGCCATACGCATTGCCACCGTGGTCTTACCGGTACCGGGGTTGCCGGTGAAACACATGTGCAATGAGAGTGATTGTGCCCCCATACCAAGATTCAATCTCCGCCTGTCGATCACCAGCAGGGCGCATATGTCCCTGATACGAGATTTGACCGGCTTCAAGCCGACCAGATCTTGATCAAGAGCATCCATCACCTGCTGCACCTGTGTTTGCGCCATGACCTGCGCCACCGTGCGCGCACCTGTGTCGCTGACAGCGGCTTTGGCTAGCTTTTTCACTTCAGCAGGCACAGGTTTGCTGTTAACGCCGGGCAGGTTATAGGTAGGTGCATTCATGGCTTACCCACTCTTACTGTTTTATTTGCTGTAACGGCTGTTCTTAGACTTGTCCATGGGGTAGCCGTGCGTGGTGTAACGCATACTGCGACCCTGGGCTTCCTGACGCATTAAGCGGAAACCGGTTTCATTCGCCGGACGGTGAACGATGAAGCTCATAGCCACCGATTCAATGCCACGGGAGGAATCAAAAACCATCAAGCGGATGTAGTGATTGGGAAAACTCTTACGGCAGTTATTCACTTCCATCAAAACACCGGCGGGATCGTGTAAATCAAACATGGGCATGCCGTACATGTCTCAGTAGGTGTTGCGCGGGTGTACATCGTCTGTGTATTCGACGCTCCAGGCATAGTCTTTGTTCAATCCGTATTGGATTTGCATACCGATTTCTGCATCTGTCAGTTCAGGCAGAAAGCTGAACTTGCCTTGGGTTACTTTACCTTTGGGGTTGGTCAACATGTGGTTTTCTCCTGTTTATCAAGCGACGCTTGGGGTGACGGCATAGTCGCTGCTGTCGGTGGGTTGGTAATTGAAGCTGATGTCTCCCCAGGTGTCGAGTGCGGCTTGCAGCGGCGAGCAGCTCTTGGCAGCATTCTTCAAAATGGTGGGGCCTTCCTCCAGAATATTTTCCCCTTCGTTGCGGGCCTTGACCACGACTTCCAATGCCACACGGTTGGCAACCGCACCGGCTTGAATACCCATGGGGTGTCCGATGGTGCCGCCGCCGAATTGCAGCACCACATCGTCGCCGAACAAGTCAATCAACTGATGCATCTGCCCGGCGTGGATACCACCGGAGGCGACCAGCATGACTTTCTTGGTGTCTGCCCAATCCATGTCAAAGAACAAACCACGCTGCAGATCGGTCTTGGTGTAACTGTCGCGGCAGACGTTGTAATAACCTTGAACAATCATCGGGTCGCCCTCGAGCTTACCGACGGCAGTGCCGGTGTGCAAATGGTCGCAGCCTGCCAGACACAGCCACTTTGCAATCACACGGAAACTGACACCGTGGTTTTTCTGCCGCGTATAGGTGCCGTGACCGGCGTGGTGCATGTGCATGATCATGTCGTTTTTGCGGCACCATTCGGCCATTGATTGAATGGCGATGTAGCCGATCACCAGGTCGACCATCACAATCACACTGCCCAGGTCACGCGCGAATTCAGCGCGCTCATACATCAGTTCCATGGTGCCGGCGGTCACGTTAAGGTAAGAGCCTTTGACCTCGCCGGTGACTGCCTGCGCCTTGTTCACCGCATCTATCACATACAAGTAATGGTCACGCCAGTGCATGAAAGGTTGTGAATTGATGTTCTCGTCATCTTTCATGAAGTCAAGACCGCCTTTGATGCCTTCGTAAATCACGCGGCCGTAGTTGCGGGCCGACAAGCCAAGCTTGGGCTTGGTGGTGGCGCTGAGCAATGGCCGGCCGAATTTGTCCAGGCGTTCACGCTCAACAATCAAACCGGTAGGCGGCCCTTTAAAGGTTTTGATATAGGCCACAGGAATGCGGATGTCTTCAATACGAGCGGCTTTCAAAGGTTTGAATGAAAACACATTGCCGATCAGTGAGGCGGTTATGTTGGCGATAGAGCCTTCTTCAACCAGAATAAGGTCATACGCCACCCATGCAAAGTATTCGCCTGCCCGTCCCGGCACAGCTTCCACTTTGTAAGCCTTGGCACGGTAACTGTCGCATGCGCTCAAGCGGTCGGTCCATACCACCGTCCAGGTAGCTGTGGAAGATTCACCGGCAACAGCTGCGGTCGCCTCCTCCGGATCAACGCCTTCCTGTGGTGTGATGCGAAATAAACAAATGGTGTCAGTGTCTTTGGGCAGGTAATCAGGTATCCAATAACCCATTTGTTTGTATTTCAATACTCCGGTGCTGTAGCGCTTTTTGGCGTCGGTGATTTGTGTACTGGCGGTCATCGCAAAGCTCCATTTTGTTAAAAGGATGGGTGGTTTCAAGTCCCAAGTGCAACATTGGGTTGAGTTGGGGAAAGTATAGATTTCCAATAAGCTTGGAAGTCAAATGAGTCTTCTGGCAAGAAGAGTTCAGCTGGGCACTTCCAGGCCAGAGATTTTCGAGGGCGTGTATTTAAGC
>SHXP01000109.1 GCA_009693225.1 Limnohabitans sp.
ATTCACACAGCGGGCGGGCAGACCAGAGTTGTGTGACCGTAAACGGGTGTTCATTCAAGGGTTTCATAGGCATGACCCAGCGCGCAAAGACCTTGTATGTTGCTGATGCGCGCCGCCGGTGTCCAATGAAAAAAAGACCGCTGATTCATCCCGAATCCGCATGCAATCACATGCTGTTTACCGTTAAGCTTGATCGACTGTCTATACACTGTTCCGGTATGCGTCATGTCCATGCTCAGATCCCGCGCCTTGTCTGTCGGCCCTTTACGCACTTTTGAAGCGACTGCGCGGTTATTGAATTTCAGTGCGGCCGCAGAAGAACTCTCCCTCACCCAGTCGGCTGTCAGCCGCCAGATTCAAATCCTAGAATCGGAACTCGGGTAAAGCATGTTTGTGCGGAAATCACGCTCGGTGGAACTGACACGTTCAGGCATGCAATTGAAGCAAACGGTCAGCCAGATGCTGTTGCAACTCGATAACACCGTGCGCGATATCCGGGCAACTTCAGTGCGGCGCTCCATCGCTGTCACCACCTTTGCATCCTTTGCCTCGATGTGGCTGATCCCCAGGCTGGCGCAGTTCCAACGCCGTTTCCCGGATATTGATATCCGTGTCCACGCCAGCGACAAGTCCATAGATCTGACAACCACCGACATCGATATCACCATCCGCTACGGTCCGGCCGGCACCATGCCCGCAGGAGCTGAAAAATTGTTCGGCGAGCAATTGATGCCAGTGGCCAGCCCGCAGCTGCTCAAGCGTGAGTCGCCGATTCAACAGGCCGCTGACTTGACCTGCTTCGCCCTGATTGAGCACAACCTCGAAGGCCCCTACTACCTAGCTTGGATGAACTGGCGCTTATGGCTCAACGGCCACGGTCTGCACAAACTGCAGCCCAAACGCTGGCTGTACTTCAACTGCACCTACCAGTCGGTGCAAGCCGCGCTGGATGGTCTGGGCTTGGTACTGGCCAGGCCGCCGCTGATTGCAGAGAGTCTGGCGCGCGGCGATCTGGTGGAGGTCTTGCCGGGCCATCTCAATGAATCGCCCATGGGCTACTGGTTATTGATCAGTCCTCCCGGCAGAGAATGCGAAGAGGTGCGTATGTTTTCTCAGTGGCTGAAACAACAAGCCGTCGATACAGAAACCGGGCTGTTGGCATGATCAGCGTTCAAGAAAAATGGGTGGGCCAGACCACACCGTTTTCATTCAACAAGGCGTCCAGCAGCATATCGTGCGGCTCCGGCACCATGTCTTCAATGAATCCGTTGGTAAAGCCCAGGCCGACGGTGAAAGGTTGCGGTTGCAGTTGCGCCAGCGTACGGTCATAAAAACCGCCGCCGTAACCCAGGCGGTAACCACCGGTGCCGTAACCGACACACGGCACAAACAACAGCGTCGGCACCACCACCTCGGTGTCCTTGGGTTTGGGGATGTTGTAGGCGTCCTCCTCCATGTCACAGCCCGGATACCAGGCGTGAAAGGTTAGGGTCTTGCTGATTTTGTTGACCACCGGCAGCCCGATACGGCGCAGCACCGGATCGTCCAGCAACTCGCTGTCCTCCTTCCAGCGGTGCAGCGCCGGCAAAGGATCGAATTCACCCTTGATAGGCCAATAGGCCCCGATGACAGTGTCCTTGCGATCAAACAGCCAGATGCGCATGGCTTGTTGCAAAAGGTTGGCTCTGGCCGCGCGGTCGGGCATGTCCAATCGCTCCTGAATCAGTTGTTGGCGAAGCGCTTTTTTGTCCATGGGAGAATACTCACTTTATGTCAGGTTCCTTGATTGTGTCATGCCTTCTTTATTAAATCGCCTCGCAGCTTTTGTCTGCCGGGGTTTGCTGGCGATGTCTGTGCCTGCAGTCAGCCTGTGTGCCCCGCTGCACATGTCTGACAAAAACGATGCTGTCATCGTCGATATGTCCAACGCATTCACACATAACGACAGAAAAAAACTCACGCAGTTGCTGCCTCAAGCCAAAGGACATATTCTGGAACCCTGGGCTGCCTACTGGGAACTACGCGTCAGACTGGGTGACGCGGGTGACAACGAAGTCAAGGAGTTTTTGAACAAATACGCCGGCAGCTACCAGGAAGACCGTCTGCGCAATGACTGGCTGCTGGTACTGGCTCAACGCCAGGAATGGTCGCAGTTCGAACGTGAATACGCGCTCTACCGCATGCATGACGACAAGGAAGTCGAGTGTTACGCCAACTGGCTGCAAAGCAGTCAGAAAAAATACAAGGATACGCAGGCGCTGGAAGATCAAATCCGCCGGACCTGGCTGTCGCTACGCAACGCCGATGAAGGCTGTACCTACGCCTTTGAACAATTGCTGCAAGCCAGGCAAGTCAATGCGCTTGATGGCTGGCGCAAGGCACGCAGCATGGTCGAAATCAACCGCAAACCGCCGGTACGCGACGCCTTGCGCATGGTTTCCGGCCAAAGCATAGCCAAGCTGGATGAACTGATGTCCAACCCTTCGCGTTTTTTGCAGCAACGCGCTACTTCTCTGGGCAAGGAGTCTGCCGAATGGATCACGCTGGCGCTGGTCAAACTGGCGGCCAATGACTATGAAGCTGCCATCAAACAGGTTCACAACAGCAAACCGGTCAAACTCTTGAATAACGAGCAGATGCAATGGGTATGGGCGGTGATCGCCCGACAGGCTGCGATGGATTTTGACAACAATGCACCCGACTATTTCGCGCAAGCCGGCAGCGGCCAGGGCTTGCCGGACGATATGCTGGCATGGAAAGTCAGGGCTGCCTTGCGCGCCCCGGGCAAACCGAATTGGTCCATGGTCGAGACGGCGATTGATGCCATGAGCCCTGCTTCACAAAAAGAACCGGCCTGGGTGTACTGGCGGGCCCGCTCGCTGATCGCGCGTCAACCCTCATCCACCACGGCGATGCCGCAGGCCTTGATCGACTTGCAAAGCATTGCCGGACACCAGGGTTTTTATGAGCAGCTGGCTGAAGAGGAACTGGGCCGCAAAATTGTTTTGCCACCCCGTCCTGCCGCACCGACTGTTGCAGACATGGAAGCGGTCAAAGCCCTGCCCGGTTTGCAACGTGCGATTCACGCCATCCACATAGGTATCCGCCAGGAAGGTGTGCGCGAATGGAACTACACCGCCGGCATGGTCGATGCACAGGGCAAGCGAGGACGCATGAGCGACCGCGAAAAACTTGCCGTCGCCCAGTGGGCCTGCGAGCTTGAAATCTGGGACCGCTGCATCAACACCAGCGAACGCACACAGCTGTTTGATATCAGCCACCGCTACCCCATGCCTTTTCATGACGAGGTGCTGACTCACACACGCGACATCAATCTCGACGCTGCTTATGTTTACGGTCTGATGCGCCAGGAAAGCCGCTTCATCACCGATGCTCGCTCTAACGTCGGTGCCAGCGGTCTGATGCAAGTCATGCCGCGCACCGCCAAATGGACCGCTAAAAAAATCGGTATGATGAATTTTCATGCTGATCAATTGAACCAGCGCGACATCAATATTGCGATAGGCACCAACTACATGAAACTGGTGCTCAACAGTTTCCAGGGTTCCATGCCGATGGCCGCCGCCGCCTATAACGCCGGTCCGAGCCGCCCGCGCAAATGGCGCAACGGCCCGGTGCTGGAAGGCGCCATCTGGGCCGAATGCATTCCGTTCAACGAAACCCGGGACTATGTCAAAAAAGTGATGAGCAACACCATCACGTATGCCGCGCTCATCAGCGGCGAACCGCAGTCACTCAAAGTCCGGCTGGGCAAAGTCGGGCCGCGCGAGAAGGACGAACCGCCGGAAGACGCCGACTTGCCTTAAGACGATTCTTCCTGACTTTGCTGCAACGACCACATTTGCGCATAGCGTCCGTCGGTGGCCAGCAGTTGTGCATGGGTGCCGCGTTCAATGATGTGACCGGCGTCGAGCACCAGAATTTCATGCGCATCCACCACGGTGGATAAACGATGGGTAATCACCAATGTGGTTTTATTGTGCGCCGCCTCGCGCAATTCGGTCTGAATCGCCCGCTCATTGCTGCTGTCCAGCGCCGATGTCGCCTCGTCAAAAATCAGAATCGACGGGTTCTTCAACAAGGTGCGGGCAATGGCCACCCTTTGTTTTTCACCGCCGGACAACTTCAGGCCGCGCTCGCCGACCATGGTTTCATAGCCCAACGGCGTTGACGCGATGAAGTCATGGATACGCGCCGATTTGGCCGCGTCTTCAACCTGCCGGCGGTCGGCTCGGGTATTACCGTAGGCGATGTTGTAGTACACCGTGTCGTTGAACAACACCGTGTCCTGCGGCACGATACCGATGGCCTTGCGCACACTGTCCTGGGTCAACTGACGTATTTCATGGCCGTCAATCCTTATGGCGCCCTGCTGCACATCGTAAAAACGGAACAGCAAACGCGCCAGCGTGGATTTGCCGGAGCCGGACGGCCCGACGACGGCCACGGTTTTGCCTGCCGGTATGCTCAGGCTGATGCCGTGCAGGATGGGCCTGTCTGCCTCGTAAGCGAAATGCACATTTTCAAACCGCAGCTCAGGCGGCCTGTCCAACTGTAATACTTTTGCATGATCAATATCTGCAATTTCGCGGTTTTTTTTCAGCAGCATGAACATGCGCTCCAGATCGGTCAGGCTTTGTTTGATCTCGCGGTAAATCACACCCAGAAAATTCATGGGTATGTACAGCTGAATCATGAAGGCATTGATCATCACCAGATCGCCCAGGCTCATGCGCCCTTGGACCACGCCTTCGGTGGCACGCCATAGCATGATCACCAGTGCGACCGCGATGATGAATTGCTGGCCGATGTTCAGCGCACTCAAAGAATTTTGTGCTTTGATGCGCGCACGGCGCAATTTGTTCAGGCTTTCGTCATAGCGCGAAGCCTCAAAGGCTTCATTACCGCAATATTTGACGGTCTCATAGTTCAGCAGCGAATCGATTGCGCGGGTGTGCGCACCCGAATCGAATTCATTGACCTGTTTGCGAAACTGGGTACGCCACTCAGTCACCGTGACAGTGAAATAAATATAGAGCGCCAGCGCCGTCAGGGTGATGATGGCATACCACTTGTCAAACTTCACACCCAGAATGCTCAGAACCAGCAGCACTTCTATCAAGGTCGGCACGATGCTGTAGAGCGAATAAGTGATCAGGGACTCAATGCCCCGGACACCTCGCTCGATGTCGCGGCTCATGCCGCCGGTTTGACGTTCCAGGTGAAAACGCAAACTCAGATTGTGCAAATGCTCAAAGGTTTGCAATGCAATCTTGCGCGCCGCTCCCTGGGTGGCCGCGGCAAACACCAGTTCACGCAGCTCGGTGAAACCCGACACCGACAAACGCAGCAAGCCGTAACCGACGAGCAAGACCAATGGCACCACCAGCGCCATCTGGGCGCTTGTCGGTTGCGGTGATAAAGCGTCAATCAATTCCTTCAACAGCAAAGGCACGCCGACATTGGCCAGCTTGGCGCCGACCATGAAAGACAAGGCAGCCATGACCCGCCACTTGTACTCCCACAAGTAGGGAAGCAGCTTTTTCAGGGTCAGCCAGTCGGATACAGCAATAGCAGGTGTGGCCTTGGCAGGCAAAGCAGGAGAAGAGGCGGCGTGGTGACGCATAAAGCACAATACAGGTTAAACAACAACCTGGATTGTGCCTGTGACCCAAGTCAAAGATTCCCGACAGACGGTGGCAGTGCTGCCTGTAGACGCAGAACTGGTGCTCAAAGTCATCCCCATGCCGGCCGACTGCAACCAGAACGGTGACATCTTCGGCGGCTGGGTCATGGCCCAGGTCGACCTGGCAGGCGCGGTATTACCTGCCCGTTATGTGAACGGCCGCATGGCCACAGTCGCAGTCAATGAATTCGTTTTCAAACAACCGGTCAAGGTCGGTGACATCCTGAGTTTTTTCAGCTCAGTCACACGCATCGGCAACACCTCGATCACGGTCAAAGTCGAAGTGTTCGCAGAACGCTTCAGCATGCAAGGCGTTTACCTGAAAGTGACCGAAGCAAGCCTGACCTATGTGGCCATCGATGACCACGGCAAGCCCCGGCCCATTCCGCGCAAGCACATCTGATTCACATTTCAACCCCTCTAACCCCCTGCGGTGGAGCGTACTCAGCAGGCGTCAGTTGAATACCGGTTTGCCTTTTTCCATGAGAGCGCTGAATGCCTCCACAGCCGCCGGTTCTTTCAACAAGCGGCCGAACACCGCCGCTTCTTCGTCCATTTGAGCCAGCACTGCTGGCGTGCGGGCTGACTTCATCAAACGCTTGGTTTCCATCAGTGAGCTAAGCGGTTTGCGCGGCATTTTTTTGCGCCTGTTGCTGTGCATACGCATTCACGTCGGCCGGGGACAGCACACGGCTGATGAGGCCGAGTTCCAAAGCCGTCTCAACCATGAAAGGCTCACCCATCAGCAAGGCTTCAGCGGCACGCTGGTAACCCATGAGCTGAACTGCCAGCAGACTGGATGCGGCCTCAGGGCATAAGCCCAGGTTGACAAACGGCATGGAAAAAGCAGCGTTATCTCCTGCATACACAAGGTCACAGTGCAACAACATGGTGGTGCCCACGCCCACCGCCGGGCCGCACACCGATGCCAGCAAAGGTTTGGGAAAGACGGCGATACCGCGTAAAAAACGCGACACCGGCGTGTCAGGATTAGCCGGGGGTTGCTGCAAAAAATCTGCAATATCATTGCCTGCACTGAACACCGTTTCATGGCCTTGCAGCAACACCACCCGCACGCCGCTGTCGGAGGCAGCCCGGGTCAATGCGTCAGCCAGTGCGGCATACATGTCGGCAGTCAAGGCGTTTTTCTTGTCGACACGGTTGATGGTCAGGGTTAACACACTGTGTTCTTGGTTTTGCAATATAGAGGTCATCGTCATTCCTGTTAAAAATTGTTCAGCCCTGCAACTATTCCACCCGATCCAAGAATTGCGTGCGGTAGAAAGGACCGATATAACCGCGCACCCTGAGTCGCTTGCCGCATTCGACAGGCACCATTTTGACCTCATAGACCTTGCCGTTTTGCGGATCGAGAATCGTGCCCTTGCCGACCCATAGATACTCGCTGTCCTTGCCTTCGCGCGTCAAATTGCGCAATATCTCCATGCCGATGATCTTCTAGCCCTTGCGATCATCCTTGCATAAATCACAGACTGTTTTGGCTTTGGGATCTTCTTTCAATGACCGCACCACCACGCCGGACAGCACGCCATTGTTGTCGGTGATGCGTACCTCGCCCCTGGGTTGCTGTGTTTCATCATCGATGGTATGCCATAGTCCGGCAGGCGTCATCTGAGCGCCGGCGCTGATGCAGACAAAGACAAACAATATGCTGAAGCATTTTTTCATGGTGTATTCCTTCTCTGTTTGAGTAACAGTTCAATCTTTCAATGAAAAAACGCCGTAGCGCTCGAGAATATGTTCAAAACCCTGTTTGGCGCGGCTCAAGCTTTTGGCATTCTTCAAGAACCGTACTTCGTAATGCAATGCCAGAATCAATCCATGTATTTCGAACGACATTTGTGTCG
>SHXP01000110.1 GCA_009693225.1 Limnohabitans sp.
GCTGAATAAACGTCAGCGGTCCTAGAAAAGTCATATAAAACTCGCTGTCCTCAGGAAAGTAAGTTTGATCATGTCGAGCGCCTGAGCATTCAAAACCGTAACCGGGTGCTACCGCCGTATCACCGCCGTTGTCCTTGCCGCCGCGCACGTCCATGCGGCCCTTGGTCAGCAGGTATTCGCCGGGCCCGGCGTGAATATGCGGTGCGAATGAAGAGCCTTTGGGGCAGTCGAAAATGGCTGTCCAGGCGCCGTGACCAGGTTGCACATGCAGCAGTTTCCAACGGATGCCGCCTTTGGAAAGTGATTCGGGAAACGGTATCCAATCCAGATCGGGGATATGGACATACTCTTCAGCGATTTGGGTTTTCATGCGAGTGGCTCCTGGAAAGTTATAAATTCAGCTTGTGGACGGGAAGGGGATGGCAGGTCTTTCCCGGGACTTGCGCCC
The DNA here is from genome assembly GCA_009693225.1 of Limnohabitans sp. Lineage (GTDB taxonomy): Bacteria > Pseudomonadota > Gammaproteobacteria > Burkholderiales > Burkholderiaceae_C > Limnohabitans. Next base: position 449 of record SHXP01000110.1, read on the forward strand.
TGACGCATAATGCGCCAATTAGTTTGCGCAGGCAAGCAAAACTTAATAGCGCACTTACGCAGTGAATATGTAGATCACAACTGATAGACAGCCTCTCTCAGGGTATGCGATGAATCACTGAAGGTAGTATCATCATTTTTTAGCAAAGACGGGCAGAATGAACCGCTGTGACTTTTGCAACCGACAGCAGCGCTCACTGAAAAGGAGAGCACATGAGACCACTCAAGCACGCCTTGACTACAGTGATATTGATGCTGTTAGCCTCAGGCGCAACTGCACAAACTGCTGAAGCCAGGGCCAGACTCAAAGCACTTAAGCCGGCAGACTATCCGGCCAAAACCATAGAGTTAACCGTGGGCTTTGCCGCCGGCGGTGCCATGGACATTGTGGCCAGGCAGCTGGCGCAAAAGTTTCAGGACTACACCGGTGAAAACATGGTGGTGCAAAACCGCACCGGTGCCGGCGGGCTAGTTTTCAACCGCTGGCTGCTGATGCAGGCGCCGACAGACGGCTACGCCATCGGCTTGGGTAATAACATGATCATCGGCGACTCACTGCTGCGATCTGAAAACAAATGGTCCTACCACGACGCCGACAGTCTGGCTTTCATCAGCTACGAGCCGGTGATCTGGTTCACGTCTGCCAGCGGGCGCTTCAAGAACCTGCCCTTGAGTGAGATCATCAAAGCGGCCAAAAAAGACAAGGCCGATGTCCGGGTCGGCACCGTGGCCGCCACACTAATTGAAACCCTGGCTGAGCAGGTCGAGCAAAAAGCCGGCGTCAGTTTCAATCAAATCCCGTTCAATGGCGGCAAGCCCGCGATAGCCGCACTCATGGGCGATCACATTGACATCTCCTTCGGTTTTCTGGGTGAAGTGCGCGGCATGGGTGACAAGCTACGGCCTGTCGCCGTGGCCAGCCACAAGCCGGTGGCCTCGCTGTCTGCTGTGCCCACATTCAATGCGGTGTTCAACAGCGATGACATGAACTGGGTGATCTGGCGTTACATCATTGCGCCCAAAGGCATACCCGCGGCCAGGCGTACCTGGCTGATTGCGGTTTTCAACGAGATGATGAAAGATGCGCAGCTCAATGCCGACCTGGAAAAAAACGGCGGCATACAGGATGCATCCATAGACACGCCGGCAAAAGTCAGCGCGGAACTCGAGCGGCTGGCCGCTGCGGAGCGCAAGTTTTATGTCCAGACCGGGCTGCTCAAATAATAAAGATGCGGCGCTGTCTGTGCAGGTACAAGGCCGGGCTGAATGCCTGAAGTGAAAGGAAAAAAATGATACTGGTTGGTAAAACACAAACACAGCAGAACAATCGCAAATACTACACACGCGATAACGGCATGGTGTATTGGCGCGGTGATTTTTTTGACACCCCTGAGCAGGGCGCCTGTACCCCGCAGGCCTATCTGGTCGAGCAGCCGCCGCAGATCGTCAACCCGACGCATTTCCATGCGCAAAACCAGTTCCAGCTGTTCACTGACGGCGAAGGCAGTTTCGGCAGACAGCAGGTGACGCCGTACATGATTCACTACGCGGGTGCCTATACCGGCTACGGCCCGATTGTCAGCGGCAATACCAGCCTGAACTACATCACTTTCCGTGCCTTGAAAGACCCGGGCGCACAGTTTCTGCCCGAGAAAAAAGCGCATTTGAAAATCGGCCCGAAAAACCATTTTGAAGCGCCTTTGCCCTTGCTGTCAGCGCAGGTCTTGAGTCAGTTGGCGCAGAACGAATGTCATTGGGTCAAGCCCCCCTCGCCGGATGGTTTGGCCATTGCTCTTTATCGGATCACAGGCGACAACAGGATGCAGGTCGAGCTGCCGCCGGCCTCCATTGGCTTTTTCGCAGTCGTGTTGCAGGGGCAGATAGAGCACCAGGGGGACTTGCTGGGCAGGCATGAAAACCTGTTCATTTCATCCGGGGTTCCCGCGTTCTCACTGCATGCCGCCCGGGGCGCGGCCGAAATACTGACGCTGCATTTCCCGCCTACCGATGCGGCTTACTTAGACGCCTGACGGCCCAAGGCACGCATTCTGATGTCTTCAAAGCCGGCCGGCCGCGGGTGCAGGTCGAGTCGCTGACCGGCTTTGACCAGTTGGCTCGGTACCTCGTGACCTATCAGTATTTGCAGTTGTTCTGCCGCTGCCAGCAGCGCATCCAGCGCAATACCGGTGTCGTAGCCCATCAAAGCCAGCGCGTGCACCACTTCTTCCGTGCAGACATTGCCGCTGGCGCCGGGCGCATAAGGACAGCCGCCGATGCCGCCCAGTGAGGCATCAAACCGGTATGCACCGGCGTCGATCGCCGCCAGTATGTTGGCCAGCCCCATGCCGCGCGTGTTGTGGAAATGCAAGGTCAGGGCGGACTCCGGCCAGCGCGACAGAAAAGCGCGCGTCAAAGCATGCACCTGGCTCGGGTAGGCCATGCCGGTGGTGTCGCACAGGCTGATGCCGGTCACACCCGGCGTGTCCATGAAACACCGGCACCAGTCCATGACGGTGGCTTCCCTCACCTCGCCGTCCATGGGACAACCGAAGCAGCACGACAAAGATACATTCAGCGCGACGCCGGCGTCTTTCGCGCATGCGGCCACGGCGGTCAGCGCGCTGAACGACTGTGCCTGCGTCATGCGCAGGTTGCACAGGTTATGGGTTTCGGTGGCCGACATCACCATGTTCAATTCATCGGCGTGCGCGGCAATCGCGCGTTGCGCGCCGACCAGGTTAGGCACCAAAGCGCCGTAAATCAAGCCGGGCTGGCGTGTGATTTCGTTCATCACGATCTCGGCGTCCTTGAGCGCCGGTATGGCTTGCGGCGACACAAAAGCCGTCACCTCGATGCGTGGCAAACCGCATTGCGACAAGGCATTGACCAGCGCAATCTTGTCATCTGTGGCGACGAATTGCGCCTCAGACTGTAGGCCGTCGCGGGTGCCGACTTCCTGTATTTCGATGCGGCGCTTGTGACCATCCCATACCTGTGTCATGCAATCACCTTTTTGTCTCTTAAGTATTGAATCTGTTGCGCGCTCAGGCCCAGTGCGGCCAGCACGGCATCAGTATCCTCGCCGATGCCGGGTGCAGCTGTGCGAATGTTGCCCGGTGTGAGTGAAAGTTTGGGCACGATGCCGGGCGCCGTGAAAGTCTTGCCTTCGCGGGTTTGCTGCGAGAGCAACATATCGCGCGCAAGGTAGTGCGGGTCTTCGGCAATGTCACGCGCTGTATACACCCGGCCTGAGGGCACTTGTGCGGCAGCCAGCAAAACCAGTACTTGGTTCACTTGCAAGCTACGTGTCCAGCCCTCGATCGCCTTGTCGATCTGCGCAATGCGCGCGACGCGGCCGCTGTTGTCCGAAAGGCCCGGGTCGTCGCCCAGGTCGTCTCTGCCGATGGCATGCATCAGCCGTTTGAAAATGCTGTCGCCGTTGCCTGCGATCAGCACCAGACCGTCACTACAGCGGTAAGCATTGGACGGCGCAATGCCCGGCAGGCTGGAGCCCGCCGGTTCCCGCACCACGCCGAAGGCGCTGTATTCCGGTATGAGGCTTTCCATCACATTGAATACCGCTTCGTACAAAGCGACGTCGATCACCTGGCCTTTGCCGCCGTTGGTCTGCCGGTGGTAAAGCGCCGTCAGCACGCCGATGACTCCGTGCAGCGCAGTCAGCGTGTCCCCAATCGACACACCGCAGCGCACCGGGATCTCGCCCGGGTTGCCGCTGAGGTGGCGCAGTCCGCCCATGGCCTCGCCGATGACGCCGAAACCCGCCAGATCGCGGTAAGGCCCGGTCTGGCCGTAACCAGAAATGCGCAGCATGATCAGCCCCGGGTTGTCCGTCGACAGTTGTTCGTAGGACATGCCCCATTTCTCCAGCGTGCCGGGTTTGAAGTTTTCGATCAAGATATCGGCCTGGGCGATCAGTTGCCGGGCGATGTCCTGCCCTTGAGTGTTTCTCAGGTCCAGTGCGACCGAGCGTTTATTGCGCGACTGCACCTGCCACCAGACCGAGGTGCCGTCGAGCTGCAAGCGCCAGGAGCGCAAAGGGTCGCCGCTGCCGGGCGACTCGATCTTGATCACATCCGCGCCGAACTCGCCCAGGGTTTTGCCGGCAAAGGGGCCGGCAATCAGCTGACCCATTTCAAGCACTTTCAAGCCTTGAAGGGCGCCGGGCGTGAGCTTGCGGTCGGGGTCAATGGCAGGTTTCATGCTTGATGTCAGGTGAATACAGGGTTGAAAAAAAGAAGATCCGGCTGCGCGGGCGCAGACAGCAGGCACATGCCAGCAAATATAGTCGTTTATAAGCCCACCAGGCCGCAGACAGACCCGCTGTCAGATGGCGTTGATACTAATGGAGAAACTTCGAAAAGGAGCGCAGAATCTGCTTGCAGAGAATGATTTCGCAAAAGGGGCCCGCAGATGTTGTTTCGTCAATGGCGTGGATGTATCGCGTGGGTGCTGGTACCGGCGCTGGGATTGTTGTCATGGCAGGTGAACGCGCAAATATTGCGCTCTGAAGCCAAACCGGTACCGTCCAGGCTGGCCTATATGCAGCCGGTTCCTGGCCTGTCCTACCAGCAACTGCGGTTGTTCCGTGAAGGCGAAAAAGAGCTGAGCGTCCCCTGGGTGGTGTTCCCGGGGCTGGGCGGTCATTGGGGACTGGGGCCGACGTTCATTGCGGTCGCCTGCTCGGTGTGCCATGTGCAAGCCGGGCGCGGGCGCACGGTAGACAACGCCATCATTGTTCAGCAGTTGCTGCGTGTTTCGGTGCCCGGTGCGGGCCCGCACGGCGCGCCCAAGCCGCACCCGAACTACGGTGATCAGATACAGGTGTTCGGCGTCAGTGTCGGTTTGAAAGAAAACATGAAGCCCGGCGAGGCCGATGTGTATGTCGATTGGAAGCCGCACAGCGTACAGCTTGGCGACGGCAGCCGGGTGGAATTGCGCAAACCCACCATTCGCATTGAAAACCTGAATTTCGGGCCGCTGGGCGCCGACACCATGATGTCCTTGCGCAACACGCAGGTTATTTTCGGACTCGGTTACCTGGAGGCAGTGCCTGAGGCCACGTTGAAAGAGATTGCCGCACGCCAGCAAACCCAGGGTCTGAACGGCCGGCTCAACTATGTGCGCGACGATGTGCGCAACACCACCTCGGTCGGGCGTTTCGGCTGGAAAGCCAACCAGCCCAGCATCCGCCAGCAAATCGTCGGGGCTTTCCTGGGCGACATGGGCGTGACATCCTCCTTGTACATCGAAGAAAACTGCCCGCCGGTGCAAACCCTGTGTCTGGCCATGCCGCCGGGCAACCGGCCCGAGCTGCTGGATTACAACTGGGACCAGCTCGAGTTCTGGCAGGCGGCGCTGGCGCCGCCGCCGCGCAACCTGGACGACCCGCAGGTGCAGCGCGGCGGTCAATTGTTTGAGCAGGCCAAGTGCGCCCAGTGTCATTTGCCCGAATTGCAAACCGGTGAATACCGCTTGCTGCCGCTGATCGCCATGCAGAAATTCCGCGCCTTCACCGACTTGCTGTTGCACGACATGGGCGAGGAGCTGGCCGACGGCCGGCCCGACTTTCTGGCCGGGCCGCGCGACTGGCGCACGCCGCCGCTGTGGGGCATAGGCGTGTCAGCCCAGGTCAACGGCAGCACCAACTTGCTGCACGACGGGCGTGCGCGCAATGTGCTCGAAGCCGTACTGTGGCACGGCGGCGAGGCCAAGGCTTCGCGCGACAGTTTTGCCGCCATGCCCCAACAAGACCGCGATGCCCTGATCTCTTTTGTTAACGCCCTATGAAAAATACTTTTATTAGTCTTTGTCTCAGTGTGTGCGCATTCGGTGCACAAGCCGAGTGGTTGCTGTACGGCGACAACGGAAAAGCGGCTTTTTATTACGACCCGGCCAGCGTCAATCTAGAGCAGGGGCGCGTCACTGTGTGGGAAATGCTGGATTACAGTTTTCCGCTCAACCGTGTGCTGTCGTCCAAAATCCGCAAGGAATTCGATTGCGGCAAACTCTTGTTTCGCAACCTGGCCGGTGAATTTTTTGCAGGACAAATGCTCAGTGGCGAGCGTATCAGCGGCAGCGATGTGCCGGATGATGGTTGGCGGGCGGTGGTGCAAGGCACGCGTAATCTGGAGCTGCGTGAGTTGCTGTGCCCCAAAATCAGTTAAGTTCAAGTTTTCTCAAACATTCATCAAAGGAATCCCCATGAAAGTGCGCGTATTGTTTGCGGCACTGAGCCTGGCCCATGTGTTCGCCCTGGCCGACGGCGTCGACTTCATACAGCCCAAGGACGGCGACACGCTAGAGCCGACGTTTTTGGCCAAGTTCGCGGTCACCGGCATGGAAGTGGCGCTGGCCGGCGAAATCAAGCCCGATACCGGCCACCACCATTTGCTGATCAATGCAGTGAATATTGAAAAAAATGTGGTCATCCCGAATGACAACCAGCACAAGCATTACGGCAAAGGCCAGACCGAAGCCGTGGTGTTTTTGCAGCCCGGCAAATACAAGCTGACTTTGCAGTTCGCCGACGGTGCACACCGGTCTTACGGCGAGGCGTTTGGCAAAAGCATTTATGTGACGGTGGAAGGTAAGCCTTGAGCTCGGAGGAGGCAGTGCTGATCAGTTTGAAGTAATGCAGATCTGATATACGCCAGCCGGATTGCATCAAGCTTGAAAAACAGCGCCCAATTCCGAAACTGACACGACGTTCACAGCATAGGGGGTATCTGTGTTCAGCGGCCAGCCTTGAGCCACAGGCGCCACGATGAACGCAGCGTCTACACCGACATCGGCACAAGCTTGCCAGAACCCCCGGGTGACCTTGGGCGCAGCAGAGAATTTCATTTCAAAGTCCACGATTCGATTGCTCCAGACAACCACCACATTCAGTTCTGCGCCAGCTGCGGTTCGGTAAAAACCGATGTCAGCACCGGATGGAGCCAGGGCACAAATTTGTTCAACCTCCAAACCTTCCCAGGAGGCGCCTGCGCCCGGGTGCCCGGCCAATGTGTTGAGGTCATTGATATTGAGCAAGGCATGAAGCAATCCGCTGTCGCGCACATAAACCTTGGGTGTTTTCACCAAGCGCTTGCCCAGGTTG
>SHXP01000111.1 GCA_009693225.1 Limnohabitans sp.
GCTCTACACATTGCTACAGATTCTTTCAGTGTCGGTTTTCGAGAAAACCCATATTTCATGCGCCTTGCGGCCCGATCCCGTAATCACGGAAACATTGCTCAACTCTAACCAATTGAATTTGTTCAATTTTTAACCGGACACTACTGATGTAACTATAACAAGAAATGATGTGTCCAAAGCAAAAACGCCTCACGCCCTTCCCGCAGCAAACTGATTTTTTGACCGACCGGCAAACACAATTTGGTAGCCACGTGCCCGAACGGTAAACCCGTCAACACCGGCACTTTCACCTTACTGCGTAACCAACTGACCACCGAATCCAGTTTGAAACCCTTGTCATGCGACGTGAGTTTGTAATCCGTGAACTGCCCCAGCACAATCGCCTGCTGTTTGGCCAGCACACCTGCATGCAGCAACTGCGTCAACATGCGCTCTATGCAGTAAGGATGCTCAGCCACATCCTCCAGAAACAACACGCCCTGCTCCACCGGCGGCAAATAAGGCGTGCCGATTAAGCTGCACAACACACTCAGGTTGCCGCCCCACAACACGGCCTCTTCGGCCAGCATTGAGCGCTTGGGCAAGTGCGCTAGATCAGACGCCGGCAAACGCCAACCGGCACCCTCCCCCCTGCCCTGCGCCATGTCGTCAAAACAATCCAGCATGATGTCATCCACAGACAAAGCGCCGAAATCTGCGCACGCATGCGGGCCGGCCCAAGTGATAGCGCCTGTTTTGGACAGCAAGCCCATTTGCAGCGCCGTGAAGTCGCTGTGCCCGACCCAGCGGCTGCCCTGCTTGATGGAAGTTGCAATCGCTTTGTAGGGCATTTTTTTCAGCAACCGCGTGATGCCGTAACCGCCGCGCGACAGCATGACCACATCAGCGCCGCTGGCAGCTGCACGCGAAATCGCCAGCAAACGCGTGTCGTCATCGCCGGCAAAACGCTGTTCGCTGGTCAAGGCGTCCGGATCGAGTTCGACATCGTGACCTTGCCTGGTCAAATATTTGACCGCGCGGCGTAATGCGGCCTTGTCGCGCACTGCGCCTGAGGGAGAGTGAATAAATATATGCATGTGCGGTTAAAGGGTAAGTGGATCGGTGAATGTGTGCTTGTAGTTCTATGCGTGCAGAGACTGTACAACCTGCGCTGAGGTTTGAATTGACGTCTCAACGGCAAGTGCGGGTACTCAAGCCGGACCGAAACCCGCGAGTACAAAGGGGTAAAGATCGTCTGTGCCGACCTGACCGCCCTTGAGCAGCACCTCTTTGCCGTGGATCTGCGGGTCGTCTGAAACAAGACTGGCGAAATGCGCGTTCTGGGCAAAATGGCTGGCCTTAACCTGCAATGCATGGGCGCCCAATGATCGCATGGTGAAACTCGAGGAATCACCCCCGGCGACCACCAAACGCGACAGCGGTGTCTCCCTGAAAGCCCGGTCTGCCAGCTGAGCAAAACACTGGCCGATGCGTTGCGCCATCTTGCCCGGCGGCCAGTCCCGGGTTTGTTCGCGCACTTGCGAGGATTGCGCATCATGCGGCCCCTCGGCGCTGAAAATCACCACGCTTTGACCGGTTTGAATCGCCCGCAGCATTTCCGATTGAACACGCTCGAACGCTGCCTCGTCCTGTTGCAACAGGATGTCACTGCCAAGACGCAGACACACAAACCCGCAGTGCCGTGCATGGGCAATTTGTGCAGCAGAAACGGCCGAGCAACTGCCGGACAAGACCAGCAAACTGTCAGTGGCCGGCAGTTGCTGCACCGGCGCGGCGTCCTCGATCAGGCCGCTTTCACGCAAATACTGTCCCAGCCCGTGAGCCAGGCCTTGTGCAGCCATGGCGCATACCTGGCGCTGTTGTGACAGGCGCCAGATAGCGGCAGCTGCTGTGACCACATGTTGCTGTGTGTAACTGTCAAACACCGCGCTGCCGCCGTCGGCATTCAATCCATCCGCCAGGCTTTCGGGCGTCGACTGGTGCTGATCCAGCTTGCGTAAGTCAACCGAAAGCTCGGGTCTGAAACCTTGTGCGCGCAAAACCTCCACCAGACCGGATTCATGGATGGGCGTGACAGGATGCACCGACATCACCGGGTGCCGGTCAAGCCGGTGAATGTCACTGCCTGAGCGCGCAAAGTGGTGCCCGAAAACCGTGTACCTGCCGAATTCGGGGGCCGCAGAGTGAACCGGTACAAAGCAATCCGGCCAGACCTGTCGCATCAAGGCAATCGCATGTCCCAGGCTGCCGGTGGCCGGAGAACTGTCAAAGGTCGAACAGCATTTGTACTGCACCAGCGGTACTTGCAAGGCCTGAAAATCCTGTAATAGCGGCAGCAATTCTTCGTTCATGTCCGAGGTGTTCAAAGAACGCGCGTTGCCTGCGACACCGACCACATCGCAAGTTTGCACCGCTTGTTGTAAGGCCTTCCAGTCCGGCCGGGCAAAAAACAGCATGGTTCGCAAACCATGTCTGGCGTATTGCGCGGTGTTGTCGGAAGCGCCGGTGAAATCGTCACCGTAAAAAAGGATGCGGGCACGTACCGCGTGGTCTTTGGCAGCCATCGGGGTGTATCTGCTCATGAATGCGACCCGAAGGTGGACACGGCCTCGCGCAATTCCCGATGTGTTTGTGCTGCCGTCGCGAGAGGAACACCGGCCATGGCTGCATCCCAGGCCTGGCGCAAGGCGTTCACGCCGGCAGCGATACCGTCGGGATGGGCGAACAGGCCGCCGCCTGCAAGATAAATCAAGTCCGGCGATTGCAGTCGCTGCCAGGTAGCTTCAGCCTGCATCACGGTCTGTCCTGAAGAAAACACCGGCATCACCACACAGGGCTTATGGTTGAACAAGGGTTGTAGACAGGCACGGGCCGACGCAATCACGCTGTCGTCATCCTCTTGAAACTTATTGGCGATACCGTTGACATGCATGTGATCTACACCGGCCAGGCGCCAGAGTTTTTGCCAGGCCACATAAGACCAGCCGGCTTGAAGATAGCCCCAACCGTTGCGGTGCGCGTGGATAGGCAATTGCGTATGGCGTCGAAAGGCATTCAAGCCGCTCATGCCGACCGAGTTCAGGCTCAGCATGACCGCTGTCCCGCCTTCAGCCAACACCAGATCGTGGCGGCGGCGCATCTCATCGAGTTCACCTGTCAGGTTGAAGGCATACATGACCTTGCGGCCGCTGCGCCCGGCATGACTGCGTATCACCTTCATGCAAAGCCGTACTCGCTCGTCGAACGGACAAGCTGGGCCGTCGGCCTGCAACTCGTCGTCCTTGATGAAATCGATACCGGCAGCACACAACTGATCGACCATGGCTGCCGTGTCTGCCGCGCTCAAACCCACCGAGGGCTTGATGATGGTGCCTATCAACGGCGCTTGCGGCACGCCGGTCAAAGCCCGGGTACCGCTGATGCCGAAGGCCGGTCCGGGGTAGGCATCGGCAAAAGCAGGTGGCATCTCGAAATCGAGCAAGCGCAACTGACTGACCTGACGCAGTTCGTACAGGTTGCCTGCCACCGTTGCCATCAGATTCGGTAGCGAAGGACCGAGATTGGCCAGCGGCCAGGACAGGGTCAGCCGGTAGTGGCGCAGCTGCGCTTGATCGGTCAGATCGTCCAAGGCCTGGATGCCGTAAGTAGCCGCAGCACGCGCTTTGAGCGCCTCGTCTTCGCCGGGGATAGCGACGAAGGTGCCGCTGGACTGCTCACCCGCGATCAAAGCTGCGGTCCGCTCAGGATCGCCTGACGTGCTGAGCCGGTAAACGGCGGTGATGCGTTCATTCATAGGAACAGGCCTTTTTCAATACAGGTAGGCGCATGACAAGCTCACAGACCGCGGGCGCCGCTGGCCAGAAAACCGCCGTCAACCGGCATGGCGATGCCGGTGATGTAAGACGCTTGCGGCGAAGCCAGGAACTGCACGGTGGTGGCTATTTCGTCCACATGGCCGTAGCGTTCCATGGGAATCGCCTTGGAATATTCCTGGCGGAATTGGGCGCTGTGCAGCTTTTGCGTCAGCGGCGTGTCCACCGGGCCCGGGCAAACGGCATTGGCGGTGATGCCGTGTTCCGCGAGTTCGACCGCCATCTGCCGGGTCAAGGCAATGACAGCGCCTTTCGAAGTGCCGTAGGCGGTACGCCCGCTGCCGACCGCACGCATGCCGGCGACAGACGCGATATTGATGATGCGTCCCCACTTGTGTTTCACCATCAAGCGGGCGGCGAATTGGCTGCAAATCAGCGTGCCGGTGACGTTGATGTTCATGGTGCGCTGAAATTCCTCCACCTTGAAATCAATGAACGGGGCTACGGTGGCGACACCGGCCGAGTTCACCAGAATGTCACACCTAGCAGCGAGTTGTTCTATCTGCGCAAACGCTGAAGCAATCGATGCAGGCTCACTGACATCCATGGTGACCGCACTGACCTGGTGTCCTTGAGCCGTCAGCGCCGCTGCCGTGTGATCAGCCGCCTGGCGGTCACGGTCGGCGATGATGACACGGTGGCCCGATGCCGCCAGATGCTGAGCCACTGCACCGCCTATGCCCATGGCGCCGCCGGTGACCACGGCGATACGGACTGTGTTTGAAGAATCGGGGTTCATTGACTGTCTCCTGCGGTGTCTGAATTGAAAAATGTCTGCAGGGCGTGTACGGCTATTTCACGGCCGTGTTCCTGCACAAAATGGCCTGCCTGCGCAAGCACCACGGGCTCGGGGCAGCCCCGGATACGTTGTTGCAAGTCACGCATGACTGCTTCGCCAAGCACCGGATCCCGGCGTCCGACGAACATCAGGCTGCGCCCCTGCCATTGTTCCATCAAGAAGGCCGCTGCATCGCGCGAAACTGCGGCGCCCAGGCTGTCGACAGAAGACGGCACCATCGGTGGAAACGCCCGCGGGGCGGCACGGTGACCGGCATCCGGAAACGGCGCGTTATAGGCGGCGCATTCTTCGGCAGACATCTGCGGGTTACCGCGTGCAAAAAGTTTGCCCACGTCGAACATGGGTTTGTCTGCACACATCTGCCGCCAGGCGAGAAATCCGTCACTTAAGGGTTGTTCGCCTGTCGCCAGCAAGGTGTTCATCACCAGCAGGGACTGGAAACGCCAGGGCTGAGCCATGGGCAGCGTCAATCCTAGTATGCCGCCCCAGTCCTGCACCGCCATTTGAATATGGCGCAAGTCAAGTGCCTCGATGAATTCCAGCAAGACCCGGCGATGCCTGTCAAAGCTGTGCGCGCTGTCTTTTTTGGGCTTGTCGCTTTTGCCGAAGCCGGGCATATCAGGTGCGACCACACGGTGGCCTGCGGCAACAAACACCGGGATCATGTGTCTGTACAAATAGCTCCAGGCCGGGTTGCCGTGCAGACACAGCCAGGTCACTTCAGCGTCAGCAGGTCCCTCGTCCAGGTAATGCATGCGCAAGCCGTTCAAGGCGGGTAAGTCGCTGATGTAGCAGGGTTGCCAAGGGTACCCAGGCAAATTTTTAAAAGCGGTGTCAGGGGTGCGTAACGCGTCATCACGCAAATGTGTGAATACAGTCCGGGATTTCTGCATCATTCGCTGCTTTCTGAAAAAGGTTTGAAGGGGCAATGAACACTCTTGTGCCAGCACATAGCCCTGAGTGACGGTGTTGTGGTTGAGTTCGCCATTTTCAAAGACATTGATGACCGAGCCGGCGGCACCGGTTTTCGGCTCGGGCGCGCCCCATACGACTCGGGGCAGGCGAGCATTCAGTATGGCGCCGGCACACATGGTGCAAGGCTCGAGGGTGACGTACAAAGTGCAGTCCTCAAGCCGGTAATTTCCAAGAGCAGTTGCGGCTTGTCGCATGACAAGGATTTCAGCATGGGCACTCGGATCGTGTTGCGCAACAGGTGTGTTGTGCGCGCGGGCAATCACCTGCCCTTCACGCACCAGCACAGCGCCTACAGGCACTTCCCCCGCAACCAGCGCCAGATCGGCTTGCGCCAGGGCAAGCCTCATGAAGTCTTCGTCATTCATGCGCCGCAATGTAACCTAAGCGGCTTGAAAAATCAGTCGCGTTGGTAGCTTAGAAAACGGCTGCGGTACGGTGTCATATCCTGCAAAGGCGTGAGCAAATCGGTTTGTGTCAGCGCAAAGCCGTTGATCTGCATGGCTTTGTAAAACGCGGCGCGGTTGCCGCGGTTAGGGTCAATGATCAAGACCTGGGCGTGGCCGGCCGCATGGCGCTGAATGAATCCTGCGAGTTGCAGCGGGTGATCGCGCTCATACAGCACGTCGCTGCCTATGATCAAATCAAATTCACCCAGCAGCGGATTGGCGCGTTCCCAATGGCCGCTTACGTAAGGCAAGGTCTGCATGTCATTGAGCAGCAGATTGGTGCGTAAAAAACGGTCTGTGTAATGGTGATAGTCGGAAGCGGTGACATTACCCAGGCGACGGTGAATCACCAGACTGGCCAGCCCCAGGCCGCAACCGATTTCCAGAATTCGCAAACCGGCAATTGGCCAGGTCGCAGAAGAAACGCCTAAAGCCAGGGCGATGCCTAGAGGGTCGTGAAACTGGTGTTTGTTCAGTAAGGAACGTATGTTCAAGTCGGCACCGCCGTCGATGGCGATGCGCTCCTGCTTGACCAGATAGCCCAATCCGGTGTCGGACGGGCCGGGTGTCAAAACCGTCTGCGACGCGGTCCGCTCGGGCCCTTGCCTTCGATATGTCTAAAGGTGATTCGACCTTTGGTCATGTCATAGGGGGAGAGTTCCAAGGTGACTTTGTCGCCGGCCAGAATGCGGATGTGGTGCATGCGCATCTTGCCTGCGGTGTAGGCCACGAGTTCGTGGCCGTTGTCCAAAGTGACACGGTAACGCGAGTCGGGGAGCACCTCGCGCACCATGCCGGACATTTCCAGCATTTCTTCTTTGGACATCAGCTGCCTTTAAGCTTGCGGCTTAATCGGCGGATTTGATGTTGGACGCTTGCAGGCCTTTGGGGCCGGTGGTCACTTCAAAGCTGACGCGTTGACCTTCTGCCAGAGTTTTAAAGCCCTGGTTCTGGATCGCGGAAAAATGAGCGAACAAATCTTTTCCGCCGTCTTCGGGTGTAATAAAGCCAAAACCTTTGGACTCGTTAAACCATTTTACTGTACCTGTTGCCATTTATTGCATTTCTTAAAAAAAAGGGAAGCCCCCCTCGGGGTCGAAGGTCAAGACAGGCGAAGAAACGAAGGGAGAAATACCTATGAGGGCAGAACTAAAAACGAACTACAACGACATAACCTGATAATCGATATCAGATTATGCACTGTTTTGTCACATAAAGCAATGTTTATTTCAGTTATGGGCTAATATCCCGCCAATGAGTGATATTAGCGCACTGAAACAGGTGTTGAAACAACACCGCACCATCGCCGTCGTCGGCTTGTCGGCCGACTGGTTCCGCCCTTCC
>SHXP01000112.1 GCA_009693225.1 Limnohabitans sp.
GCGGCGGCTTTGGTCACAGGTTTGGCAGGGGTTTTGGCCGCAGGTTTGGCAGCCGTTTTTGCAACAGGTTTGGCTGAGGCTTTCACAACAGGCTTGCTCACAGCTTTGCTGGCAGATTTAGCGACGGGCTTGGCGGGTTTTTTGGCAGTCATGTCAATCCTCAGGCAACAAAAACGGTTACACGCACACTCAAAGCGCGTGAAGGGTGATCAACGAGGGCAAACAAGCTGTAGGGGCGAACATTTGGGATGCAGTCCTTGCGGTGAGTGGCGGGTCGTGAGCTGTGTGTCACGGTTGGCCGGGCCCGGAGGTGTTGCTGTCGCACTTGTCAGTGGCTGTGATTATACCAGAGGTGATTTTTTCAGCATCGCCAGTCGGCCGTTCAACACCTTGATCTGGGCGTAAGCCGCCGGGTCGCCGGCCATGCGCCGGGTCAGTTCGTCGATTTGCGTGGACACATGCGCTTTTTCTAGCTCCAGCATGATGCTTTGCAATTCGCCGGCATCGTTGTCCATGTCGACCGGTGCGCTGGCGAGCAATTGCATCAGGGCATCCTCGTCTTCGTGGCCGCGCAAGCCTTCGCGCAATGCTGCCAGCAGTTGCACGCCGTGTTCCTGCCATTGTCGGTCCAGCCAGCTGAACAGACGCCCGTGCGGCGGCGGCAAGTCCATCAGCATGAGTTGCTGCGGCAGGGCGAGGGTTGACCATTGCGCCATGTCGGTGAACAGGATGTGCAAGGCCCGGTCCTGGCGGGCCGGTGCTTTGCGGCGCATGCTCAGCGGTCGTGCTGTTTTGCGGGCGGCGCCGGTCTCCAGGGACTTGCCGGCGCCGGGCCCGGCAGCTGCGAAGCGCGGGGTTTTAGCACTGCTGTCGCTCAGCCACAGTCTTTGCAATTCTCGGCTGCCTATGCCGACCAGTTCGGCGAGTTCGCCCAGCAACTGTGTTTTCAGCACACCGTCGGGCAATGCCAGCCACAGCGGCCTGGCCCGTGAAGCCAGCATGGCGCGGCCTTCGGCGGTGTCGATGTCGCAGCCCTCGCGGGACACATCGATCAGAAAACGGCTCAGCGGTGTGGCATCTGAGACCAGCCGCGCAAAAGCTTCGCGGCCGTGGGCGCGGATGTAGCTGTCGGGGTCGTGCTCCGGCGGTAAAAACAGGAACTTCACATTGCGCACATCGCTGGCATAGGGCAGGGCGCCGTCCAGCGCCTTGCGGGCGGCGCGCCGTCCCGCCGCGTCGCCGTCAAAGCTGAACACCACCGCATCGGTGAAGCGAAACAGTTTTTGCACATGGACATTGGTGCAAGCCGTGCCCAGCGTTGCCACCGCATTGGCAAAGCCTGATTGGGCCAGCGCCACCACGTCCATATAGCCTTCGGTGACCAGCACATAACCGGCTTCGCGCAAGGCGGTGCGAGCCTCAAACAAGCCGTAGAGTTCACGGCCTTTGCTGAACACCGGGGTTTCGGGCGAGTTCAGGTATTTGGGTGTGCCGTCGCCCAGCACCCGGCCGCCTAAGCCTATGCATTCACCTTTGACATTGCGGATGGGAAACATGATGCGGTCGCGGAACCGGTCGTAACGTTTTTCCTCGCCGCCGTCTTGTGTGTTGCTGATCAGCAGTCCGGACTCGACCAGCAGCGGGTCCTGATAATCGGCAAACACGCTGGCCAGGCTGCGCCAGCCTTCGGGGGCGTAGCCCAGACCGAAAGCCTTGGCGATGTCACCGGACAGACCGCGACCCTTGAGGTAATCGATGGCGCGGGGACTTTTTTTCAGGTGTTTGCGGTAAGCCTCGGCGGCTTTTTCCAGCACGTCATTCAGGGTGGCCTGGCGCTGGCGCTGCTGCGCGGCGCGCTGGCGCTCTTGCGGATCGACCTCGTCCTCGGGCACTTGCATGCCGTAGGACTGCGCCAGGTCTTTCACTGCTTCGACGAAATTCATGCCGCTGTGTTCCATCAGAAAACCGATGGCGTTACCGTTTTTGCCGCAGCCGAAGCAATGGAAAAACTGCTTGACCGGGCTGACGGAAAACGACGGCGATTTCTCGCCGTGGAACGGGCAAAGGCCCATGTAATTCGCCCCGCCTTTCTTCAGTTGCACATAGCGGCCGACCACTTCTACGACATCGGCACGCGCTATGAGCTCCTGGATGAAAGACTGGGGAATCGCCATGGCTGTCAGTCGCCGCTGACCGATCCCTCACGGCGAGTATCGGCAGCACCCAGCCAGCCGTTACCCTGGCGCTGAATGGCTTGCAGACCGCTTGGCATTTCTGTTTGCTGCACTTCGTGGCCGCGGGCTTTGAGGCCGTTGACAGTGGCTGCGAGGTAACGGCCGCTTTCCAGCAGCAAAGGACCGTTGGTGGCAGCCACACCGGAGTGCGGCAGCTTGATCGCAGATTGCGCTTCCAGACCGTTGTTCAGCATTGCCCACAGGGTATGGCCGGTGTAGTGAATGATCATGGGGCCGCCGGGGCTGCCCAGGCTGGCCATCAGCGGGCCGCGTTGACCGCCGGCGTCGCTGGCGTACACCAGGATCGGGTTCATGGAAGAACGCGGGCGTTTGCCGGCTTGCAGGCGGTTGGCCACCGGTACGCCGTTGGCATCACGCGGCACAAAGCTGAAATCGGTCAGCTGGTTGTTGAGCAAAAAGCCGCCGCGCGGGCCAGGGCTGACCATCACACGCGCACCGAACCCGCTTTCGATGGAAGTGGTCATGGACAAGGCATTGCCCAGGCCGTCAACGATGCTGATGTGGCTGGTGCCGTATTCAGGCTGGTCAGCCATGGGTGCATAACTCACAGCCGCGTTACTGGGATTGCCGGCCGGTGCATCAGCCATGCGACGTGCAGACATCAATCCAGCACGTTGTTGCAGGTAAGCCGGTTGCAGCAGGCTGCCCCACTCTTTGCCGGGCGCCGTCACAAAGGCCGGGTCGGCGACAAACTGGGCACGGTCGGCAAATGCCAGGCGGGCCGCTTCGTTGTAGTTGTGCAGCCAGTCAACGCTTTGCATGTCGTCTACGGGGCGCGCCTGAGCCGACAGCATGCCGAAGATCTGGCCCATGGCGATCAGGCCGGAAGAGGGCGAACCCGCACCGCAGATCAGCACATTTTTGTTGGCTGATTGTGCGGTGTTGTGCGTGAAGCACATGGCTTCGCGCACTTCAGGGCGGTATTTGTACATGTCTGTCATGGTCAGCAGGCCGGGGTTATTGGCGTACTGCTGTACCCGGTTGACGATGGTTTGCGCCAGCGCACCGGTGTAGAAGGCATCCGTACCTTCCTTGGCGATCAATTTGTACACCTTGGCCAGACCGGGGTTGGTCAGGCGATGGCCGACGGGAAGCGGAGTGCCATTAGGTTTGAAAAAGTAGGCCACGGTTTGCGGGTCTTTGAGCAGACTCGGTTCGCTTTTGAGCAGCGCGTGCAGTCGCGGGCTGATGGGGAAGCCGGTTTCAGCGATTTGAATTGCCGGTTTGAACAGGGCAGCCCAAGGCAGTTTGCCATGCTTCTTGTGCGCCAGCGCCAGCATGCGCAACAGACCGGGCACGCCGACAGCGCGACCGCCGGTCACGACCTCATTGAAAGTCTGCGGCTTGTCGTTGAGCATGAACATATCAGAGGGTGCCAGCAGCGGCGCGGTTTCGCGGCCGTCGTAGACCTGCAGTTGTTTACCGTCGTCATGAACCAGAAAAGCACCGCCGCCGATGCCGCTGGACTGCGGTTCGACCAGTGTCAACACCAACTGCACGGCAATGGCTGCATCAACCGCAGAACCGCCCGCTTTGAGAATGCTCAGACCGGCTTTGCTGGCCATCGCATTCGCCGAGGCCACGCCCCGGTGCTGGAATTGCAGGCTGGTCGGGCTGGTGTCGGCTTTGGCCGGGGCCTGGGGGACTTTGTCTTTGGCCAGCGCCAGCGAAGTGCCGAGCAGCAACAGGCAGGCGGTACGCACGCTCCAGCGTGCAGCGAATGGAAGAAGTTGGTTTGTCATGGTGTGAGTGTTTCTTGGGGTTTATTTCGGGGGCAGGCGGATGGCACCGTCAAGGCGGATGACTTCGCCGTTGAGCATGTCGTTATCCAGGATATGCATGGCCAGTTTGGCGTAATCATGCGGCGTACCCAGGCGTGACGGGAAGGGCACACCGGCTGCCAATGCTTCCTGTACTTCCTTGGGCATGGAGTACATCATCGGCGTGCCGAAGATGCCGGGGGCAATCGTCATGTTGCGGATGCCGAGTTTGGACAGATCGCGCGCAATCGGCAGCGTCATGCCGACGATACCGCCTTTGGAGGCCGAGTAAGCCGCCTGGCCGATCTGGCCGTCATAGGCGGCAACGGAGGCCGTGGAGATCAGTACACCGCGTTCGCCCGTGTCTTCAGGGGTGTTGGTGCTCATGGCCTGGGCGGCCAGACGGATCATGTTGAAGCTGCCGATCAGGTTGATATTGATGGTGCGCTGAAAGCCTGCCAGCACGTGCGGGCCGGATTTACCGACGGTGCGCTCTGCGGTGGCGATGCCCGCGCAGTTGATCAGACCAGACAGATTGCCCAGGCTTTGCGCCCTGGCAACGGCGGCAGCGGCCTGTTCCTCGTTGGAGACGTCGCAATGTACAAACACGCCGCCGAGCTCGGCGGCGATGGCCTGGCCTTTTTCATCCTGTATATCGGCTATCACCACCTGGCCGCCGTGCTGCGCCAGCAGTCGCGCCGTGCCTTCGCCCAGACCGGAAGCGCCGCCAGTGACGATGAATACGTTGTTTTTAATTTGCATAAGAGCCTTTGATTGAACATCCGGCTGCACCCGCAGTCGCTAACTCGAAGATTATGGCAGTGACGGCCTGCCACAATCCGGCTATTCCTGACTAAGTTGCTAAATCCATATGAAACTGCTAGAGAGAGTCCTGCTGGCCGGTCTGCTTGTGCTGCTGGCTGCTTGTGCGACGGTGCCGCTGCCCGCCAAAAACGTGCCGCCTGTCACCGAGAGCACACCGCCGGTGGTTCAAACCACACCGCCGCCGCCTAAAAAAATACCTAAGCTGGGTCTAGCGCTGGGCGGCGGGGCCGCGCGCGGCTTTGCGCATATCGGCGTCTTGCAGGTGCTGGAGGAAGAAGGCATCAAACCCGCGCTGGTGGTCGGCACTTCAGCCGGCAGCGTGGTGGCTTCTTTTTACGCCAGCGGCAAGACCGGGCAACAGCTGCAATGGCTGGCCGACACCATGGACGAAACCCAGTTCACCGACTGGGCCAACCCGTTCACCGGACGCGGCATGCTGCGCGGCGAGGCCCTGGGCAAATACATCAACAGCCAGTTGAACGGCATGAAGATAGAGGATATGAAAATGCCGCTGGGCATAGTCGCCACCGATTTGCGCACCGGCGACGGCATTTTGTTCAGGCGCGGTGATGTCGCCACGGCAGTGCGCGCTTCCAGCGCCGTGCCCTCGGTGTTCGAGCCGGTGCAAATCGCCGGCAAAGACTATGTGGACGGCGGCCTGGTGTCGCCGGTACCTGTGCGTTACGCCAGACAAATGGGCGCCGACCTGGTGCTGGCGATTGATATTTCAAGCCGGCCCGAGGACGGCAAAACCGGCGACGTGCTCAAAGTACTGCTGCAGACTTTTAGCATCATGGGCAAAAGCATCAGCCAGCTCGAATTGGCGCAAGCCGATGTGGTGGTGCGACCGGCCTTGCCCGACATCGGCAGCACCGAGTTTTCGGCGCGCAAGAAAAGCATAGAGGCCGGGCGTGCGGCAATGAAGCAGGCCTTGCCGCAGTTGCGGGCCTTGCTGGCGCAATAAAAGCCGGGCTTTCAATTTAAAGGCCTCTGTACTGGCAGAAGGCGTGCCCTGGATAAAAAAAAGCCCGCCTTGTGAGCGGGCCTTGTAAACGAATCCCTGAACCTGTGTTCCTGAGGATACGAGGAGACAATCTTTACATGCGGATTAACGCTTGCGTGAAGCAGGCTTGGCACTGGCGGTGGCGACAGTCGATGTGGCCAGGGCTTGCAGGTTGGCTTCAGCGGCTTCGGTGGCTTGCTTGACGGCTTTTTGCACGCTTTCGATGGCGGTCTGGCTGGCGAACATGGCAGTCTTCATCATGGTCACAGCGCTTTCAGAGCTGGCGGTCGCGTTTTTGGAGACAGAGTCAACCAGGCCGTACACGGATTTCTGTGCTTCGGTCGCTTTGGCTTCGACAGCTTCGCCAAATTCCTTGCTGGTGCTGGAAGCGATTTCATAGACGTGACGGCTGAAAGCCACGGCTTTTTCGCTCAGGGGTTGCAGGTAAGCGGCTTGCAAAGCCATCAGTTCCTGCACGTCTTTGACGTTCATCACTGCCTGGGCTTGTGACTGTGTGTCAGAGATGGCGGCTTTGGCGGCGGCCATGTTCAGTTCAACCATTTTTTCAACGCCTGCGAAGGCTTTTTCGGTCAGGCCGAACAGGGTTTCCATGTTGGCTTTCTGGGCGGCGATCATTTGTTCTGCGGTCATCATGGCAAGTTCCTTCAAGGTGGTTAAAAGATTCACTCGGGACTGCGTGCTTGTGTTGCACCGCAGCATGGCTAGAAGTATAGGGTTTGTACTAGCTAATTCAAGTGTTTTTTGTTGCGATGCAATATATTAGAGTCGAACACCTAAAGAAAATACCCTGAAAATGAGTCTACTAGCACCTTTTTATTGTCGATTCTGCATGGTGCTATCAGATCCGTCGGTAAATCCGGCTCGGTTTCAGGTTGTCCGGTGCTGACAATGCGTCCTTGTGTCAGCGAAAGCCTTTGCTCAATTCCAGCCAGGCGCCGGGGTGGCGATAACTGCTGCCGGGGAGCTGGGAAGGGGTGTTACCCAGCGGATTGCTGACAGTCAGGCTGGCGCGCCACAGTGGCCGGGACCTTCCCAGGACAGGCTGAGTCCGGCGTCGGCCAGGCGAGCCTGGTTGCTGCCGGAGGCGTACGCTTTGGCCGGCCTGGCTTGACTGTGCATGACGACGGCCTGGCCGCTGACCACTTGCGCGCCCTGTGGTGCCGCCTGAACCAGCAAAGGGCAGGTCAGCAGGGACAACAAGCCTCGGCGGCTGACTTCCTTTGTTTTATGGTGTAATAAAGTATTCATTTTTGAATTCAACAAAATCTGTATTTACTAAATTTCAACGGATAAATGTTAATAACAATTTAATCAATAAATTCATTAATTAACTATTAAATACGATTTATTTGTTCTTTAGCATCAAAAAAAACATCAGCATAAATAGCTCACATTTTTTCCGATAATAGAATGCAACAAGTATTTCAAGCCATGGACAGCGGTTTTCCAGGGGGCCGTCACCAATAATCCGGCATGCAAATTTACTTCGCCGCCACGCACTTACAGACATTGCCAGCCGGGCACCGGTTCCCCATGGGCAAGTACAAGTTGCTGCGCCAGTGCCTGGC
>SHXP01000113.1 GCA_009693225.1 Limnohabitans sp.
AACGACAGACCTTGCTCTGTAACTAGTTTGATTGCTTCACGTTTGAATTCTGCCGTGAATATACGACGGGGGATGTGCTTCATGGTTTCTCCTAACAAGTTGATAAAGTAACATCAACTTGCCCGTCCATAAAAGCGGGCCTCGCTCACAAGGACGGGCCGGGGTGGGTCATGGGGTCAGGGAGTGTCGGGGGCAGGGCGAAACCTGCAAGACTGCTAGTTTAGGCCAGAAGGCAGCGCCAAGCCGGCAATGTTTTGGCGCTATCCTATGTGTATGAAATTGCATAACTACTTCCGTTCCTCTGCATCCTTCAGGGTGCGCATCGCGTTGGCGCTCAAAGGTCTTGCCTATGACTATGTGTCAGTGCAACTGGCCAAAGGGGAGCAACTGCTGGACAATTACACCAGTTTGAACAGCGATGCGCTGGTTCCTTTGCTCGAAATTGATGGCTTGAAGCTGACACAGTCGATGGCCATCAAGGAATATCTGGAGGAAACCCGTCCGACGCCAGCCTTGCTGCCGGCGGATGCCCCCGGGCGGGCACGCGTCAGGGCGCTGTCACAGTCGATCGCCTGCGAAATCCATCCCCTGAACAATTTGCGGGTATTGAAATACCTGAGCAACAAGCTCAAGCTGGACGAAGACAGCAAAAACACCTGGTACCGCCATTGGGTCAGACTTGGACTGCAGGCGTTCGAGCAGCAACTGTCGCATTCCCCGGCCGGGCCCTATTGCCACGGTGATACCCCCGGGATGGCCGATTGCGTGCTGGTGCCGCAAATTTTCAACGGGAAACGGTTCAATGTGGACTTTTCCGGCCTTGATAAAACCATGGCGGTTTTCGAGGCTTGCATGGACTTGCCGGCGTTCCAGCAAGCCCAGCCCAGCGCCTGCCCGGACTTTGAAGCCTGAATTGCCGCTTTGGCCGGGGGCCCGTCTTTTTTGCAGCGTTCGCAGCGGCGGGGTTTCCGCTGCCCCTTATGACAGCTTGAACCTGGACGACCATGTCGGCGATGACCCGGCCGGGGTGGCCCTCAACCGCCAGCGCCTGGCCGATACATGGGCTGTGCGCCCGGTGTTCATGCGTCAGGTGCACGGCATGCAGCTGGTCTGCATTGACGATGCAGTTGAAGACGGATTGCTGCAAGCCGACGCCTGTTGGAGCACGCAACCTGCCCGTTCATGCACCATTCTGGTGGCCGATTGCCTGCCGGTGCTTTTTTACCTGTGCAGCGCCCGTGTGGTGGCTGCCGCCCATGCCGGCTGGCGGGGCCTGGCCGCTGGTGTGCTTGAAGTCACTTTGGACAAGCTCGGCAGCCTGGGCGATCTCGCGGAATTGCGGGTCTGGCTGGGGCCTTGTGTCGGACCGCAGGCTTTTGAAGTTGGTCAAGAAGTGAGGCAGGCTTTTTGCGAGCCTGACGCCATGGCCGCCGGGGGATTCAAAGAAACAGCCAGGCAGGGCAAGTACATGGCTGATCTGGCCTGGCTGGCCAGACGCCGTTTGCGTCAATACGGTCTTACACAGGTGCAAGGCAATGACAGCAGCGAGGCCTGGTGTACGTTTACACAGCAGCAATCCTATTTTTCTCACCGGCGAGACGGTGTCAGTGGCAGGTTTGCTGCCGGCATCGCAATAGTTTGAGCTTTGTCAGTGATTTGTCGGGGTTGATGGCTTAAGATGAAACGCATTGCGCCCAACCACCATGAACATGAAGTCCATTCCCATCTTGAGTTTTCCGCCTGATCAACTGGCAAAGCTGCAAGCAGATTACGCCCAGGAAATGCAGCAACTGTGGCAGCAGGGTTTGCAGTCCAACCCCGTTCTCAATGACAGGCGTTTTTCCGGCGAAGCCTGGCAGCACAACCCGGTTGCCGCATTCAATGCAGCCATGTACCTGCTCAATGCCCGCACCTTGTTGAGCATGAGCGACATGGTGGATACCGATGAAAAAACCCGCGCCCGTATCCGTTTCTCCATTGAACAATGGGTGGCGGCCGCCGCGCCGAGCAACTTTCTGGCTTTCAACGCCGAAGCACAGCAAAAGGCCATAGACACCAAAGGCGAGAGCATTGTGCAAGGCCTGCAAAACATGCTGCATGACTTGCGCCAGGGCCACATGTCCATGACCGATGAGAGCAAGTTCGAGGTCGGAAAAAATGTAGCCGGAACCCAAGGTGCGGTTGTTTTCGAGAACGATATTTTTCAGCTCAACGAGTACAAACCGCTGACCCCCAAGGTCTACCAGCGACCTTTTCTGTTGGTGCCGCCTTGCATCAACAAGTTTTACATCCTCGACCTGCAACCGGCCAATTCATTCATCCGCCATCTGGTCGCACAAGGCCACCGCACTTTTGTGGTCAGCTGGCGCAATCCGGACGCATCGATGAACCACGCCACTTGGGACGACTATGTGGAAAAAGGCGTGATTCAGGCGGTCAAGGTGGCGCAAAGCATCGGTAATATGCCGCAGATCAATGCGCTTGGCTTTTGTGTCGGCGGCACGCTGCTTACCAGCGCACTGGCGGTGTTGGCCGCGCGCGGCGAAGACCCGGTGGCCAGCGCCACCTTGTTGACAACCCTGGTCGACTTTAGCGATGTGGGCGTGCTTGATGTGTTCATCGATGAAGCCTTTGTGCAATTCCGCGAAGCGCAGTTCTCGCAAGGCGGTTTGATGGCGGGCCGCGATATGGCATCGACCTTCAGTTTTTTGCGCCCCAACGACCTGGTGTGGAACTATGTGGTCGGCAATTACCTTAAGGGCGAGACGCCGCCGCCGTTTGATTTGCTTTACTGGAACAGCGACGCCACCAACCTGCCGGGCCCTTTGTATGCCTGGTATCTGCGTCAGACCTATCTTGAAAACAACCTGGTCAAACCCGGCAAGACAGTGATTTGCGGGGAAAAGATAGATTTGCGCAAGGTGGATCTGCCCGTGTACATCTACGGTTCGCGTGAAGACCATATCGTGCCCATCACTTCGGCCTATGCCTCTACGCAAGTGCTGCCCGGCCCCAAACGTTTTGTCATGGGCGCCTCCGGTCATATTGCCGGCGTCATCAACCCGCCTGCCTCCGGTAAACGCAGCCATTGGCTGGCCAAGTCAGCCGATTTTCCCAAGTCCGCCGATGAATGGATCGCCAAGGCCGACGAAAAACCCGGCAGTTGGTGGCCCGACTGGTACGCCTGGCTGGAAAAGCACGCCGGCCAGCAGATCGCTGCACCGAAAACTTTCGGCAAAGGCAAATACAAAGCCATAGAACCCGCACCCGGCCGCTACGTCAAGGCCAAGGCCGGTTGATCACCCCTTTCAAAACCATCTTAGGAAGAACACACCATGAGTCAAAAAATTGCATATGTCACCGGCGGCATGGGCGGCATCGGAACCGCTATCTGCCAGCGCCTGCACAAAATGGGCTACAAAGTCATTGCGGGTTGCGGCCCCAGCCGTGACTTTGACAAATGGCTGGGCGAGCAAAAAGCCATGGGCTACACCTTTTATGCCTCTGTGGGTAATGTGGCTGATTGGGAATCGACCACTGCCGCTTTCACCAAGGCCGTCGAGCTGCACGGCATCATCGATATGCTGGTGAACAACGCCGGTATCACGCGTGACCGCATGTTCCTGAAAATGACTCCGGAAGACTGGAAAGCCGTCATCGACACCAATTTGAACGCCATGTTCAACGTGACCAAACAAGTGGTGCCTGGCATGGTCGAAAAGGGCTGGGGACGCATCATCCAGATTTCTTCGGTGAACGGTGAAAAAGGCCAGTCCGGCCAGACCAATTACTCGGCGGCCAAAGCCGGCATGCACGGTTTCACCATGGCGCTGGCACAGGAAATGGCCAACAAGGGCGTCACCGTCAATACCGTCAGCCCGGGCTATATCGGCACCGACATGGTCAAGGCCATCAAACCTGAAATCCTGGAAAAAATTGTTGCCACCATCCCGGTTAAACGACTCGGCACCCCGGAAGAAATCGGCTCCATCGTCGGCTGGCTGGCCGGGGAAGAATCAGGATTTACCACCGGCGCAGACTTCTCCTGCAACGGCGGATTACACATGGGATGATGACAATGAAAGCTGCCTGGTACGAAAAAAACGGTGCCGCCCGCGATGTGATGATTGTGGGTGAACAGCCCACACCTCAACCTGCCGCCGGTGAAGTCAGGGTGCAATTGCATTGCAGCGGGGTCAATCCTTCGGACGTCAAGTCCCGCACTGCGCGCCCTTTGGGCGGCCCACTGATCATCCCGCATAGCGATGGTGCCGGCATCATCGATGCTGTCGGCGAGGGGGTCGACAAATCGCGGCTAGGCGAACGCGTCTGGACCTGGAATGCACAATGGCAACGGCCCATGGGCACTGCTGCGCAGTTCGTTTGCCTGCCTTCTGCGCAGGCCGCCGGTTTGCCGAATGATGTCTCATTTCAGGCGGGCGCCTGCATGGGCATACCGGGCCTGACGGCTTTGCAGGCAGTGCGCATAGCCGGGGATGTGACCATGCAAACCGTGCTGGTCACCGGTGCTTCTTCTGCGGTGGGTCACTACGTGACACAAATGCTCAAGCGACTCGGTGCCAAAGTCATAGGCACTGTGGGTTCTGAAGCTAAGGCGGCACACGCCAAAGCCGCCGGTGCCGACCATTGTCTGTTTTACAAATCCGAAGATGTGGTCGCCAGGGTCAAGGAATTGACCGGCGGCAAAGGTGTGGACACCATCATTGACATGGATTTTTCCACCACCATTCAATACATGGCGCAAGGCGTATTGCGTCCTCACGGTCACCTGGTGTGCTACGGATCCAACTCGCCGGCCGAGATACCGGTGAATTTCCGCCCCTTGCTGTTCAATTCATACACGCTGAGCTTCTTTGTGGTCTACGACATCCCCGAAGATCAGCGCGAGCCTTGCGTGTTCATTTTGAATTCGATGTTGAAAAACAAGCAACTGACTCACAGCATAGGCGCCGAGCTCAGCCTCGATCAGGTGGTGCAAGCGCATGAAACTGTGGAAGCCGGCAAGACCATCGGCAATCTGGTGATCAATATCGCGCATTGATCTGAAGCGGTCTTGCCCGTCGAGGGCTGTGTATGTTTTTCTGGACTGGAGATTGCTGGCAGTATTTGGCATGAAGAAGACCGTCGCCCTTTTTTTGCATCACCCGACGTGCTCAACCGATTCGGTCAACGGAGTCATGGCCGCACTGGCACCGATGGCGCGCATCAAAATGTTCACCCGTCACAAGGTGGCTGAGGGGTTTTTTGATGACGTCGACCTGGTGGTGTTTCCGGGCGGCGACGGTGAAGCCACTGCGTTTCGCGGTGTGCTCAAACCTAACCTCACTGAAGTTCAGGTTTACATGCAACGCGGCGGCAAGTACCTTGGCATTTGCATGGGCGCTTACTGGGTGGATGCGTATTACTTCAATCTGCTGAAAACCACACGCTGCGTTCAATACATCAAACGTCCCAGGGCCGACATACGTTCCTCATATGGCACGACTGTACCGGTGAACTGGCGCGGCAGGCAGCAGCACATGTATTTTTACGATGGACCGACTTTTACCGGCGGCAGTTTTGATACTGTGGCCACCTATGCCAACGGTGACCCGATGGCGATTGTGCAAGGCTGTGTGGGATTGGTGGGCTGCCACCTGGAGAGCCAGTCGCACTGGTACAGCAAAAAATACATGCAGCCGCATTGGCACCATAACGCACACCACCCCTTGTTGTGGCAGTTTGTGGCGGATTATTTGTTGCAATCGCGGCAAATGCACTTGTTCTGACCGCAGTACGATGAGGCATCTTGAATATACCTCCGAACCTGCAGTTGTCAGACAGACGTTTGAGCGTGGCGCCCATGATGGATTGGACCGACCGTCATTGCCGTTATTTTCATCGTCTGTTGTCCAGTCACGCCTTGCTTTACACCGAGATGGTGACCACCGGCGCCCTGATACACGGCGATCAGCCCCGGCATCTCAATTTCAACATTGAAGAGCACCCCGTCGCCTTGCAACTGGGCGGCAGTGAGCCGGCCGATCTGGCTAAAGCCGCACGCCTGGGTGAGCAAAGGGGCTATGACGAAATCAATCTGAATTGCGGTTGCCCGTCGGAGCGGGTGCAGCGCGGCGCGTTCGGCGCATGCCTGATGGCCGAACCTCAACTGGTGGCTGACGGTGTTAAGGCCATGTTGGATGTGGTGTCGGTGCCGGTGACCGTCAAGCACCGCATAGGCATAGAAAGAACCGAAAGCTATGACTTTGTGCGCGACTTTGTAGGCACCGTGTCTGGGGTGGGTTGTGACACCTTCATCGTACATGCACGTAACGCCTGGTTACAAGGCATTTCACCCAAGGAAAACCGCGAACTGCCGCCCCTCAAACCTGACTGGGTGCTGCGTTTGAAAGCTGATTTTCCGCAACTGTCTTTTGTGATCAATGGCGGCATCACGTCTATGGTGCAAATCAATCTGCTCTTGCAGCAGCTTGACGGCGTCATGGTCGGGCGCGAGGCCTACCACAACCCCTGGTTACTCAGCGCGTGGGACGAGGCGATAGGCCACTCGCCATCAGCTTTGACACGCAACGATGTCGAAGCGCAGATGGTGCTTTATATGCAAACACAAGCCCGGCTCGGTGTGCCCTGGTTTGCCGTGTCGCGCCATATGCTGGGATTGCGCCACGGACAGTCGGGCGCGCGCAAATGGCGTCACGTCTGGAGCGATCACCGCTTAAAGCAATTGCCTGTTGCAGAAGTGGCCAGGCTGGCGCATCAGGCCTTGGCTGAATCATCTGGTGCGGCTAAACCGGAGTTGCTGTCACAGCTCGACTGATTCATGCGTTTGACAGCTTCCCCCCGACTGGCCGTCTTGGCGATTTGGCTGATTCCGGCCTAGTGGTCCCTCAATTACCTGGGCGCACGCCTTGCGCCCGGCATAGTGCAACCGCATACGCTGGCCCTGGGTCGCTGGTTGATCGTTTCCCTGGTGCTGGGATTTGTCTGCCGCAAAGAAATCTGGCTGCACCGCAAGCATATCCGTCAGCACTGGCGGCAATTCCTGGCGCTGGGATTTTCCGGCATGGTGGCTTGCGGCGCCTGGGTGTACGCCGCGGCCAGAACCTCACCGGCCATGAATATCGCCTTGATTTACGCCTGTTCGCCGGTGCTGATCAGTGCCGGTGCCGCATTCTGGTTGCGTGAAAGATTGCGTATGTGGCAATTGGCGGGATTTGCCCTGGCCATCGCCGGGGTGTTTCATGTGGTGGTCAAGGGCGAATGGCTGGCTTTGTCACAGGTACAGTGGGTCAGCGGGGACTTTCTGGTCTTGCTGGCAGCCATTTGCTAG
>SHXP01000114.1 GCA_009693225.1 Limnohabitans sp.
CAGGTAGACGTGCGTCACATGTGATTCCTCGGTCATCGGGCTGTCGATCTTCAGGCTGAGCGGTACCAGGTGACCGTTATCCGCCAGCATGGGCAGGGTCAGACTCATGCCCTCGTGCTTTAACTGCTGTCGCACGACAAAGGGTGAGACCATTTCCTCGAAGGTGCGCAAACGCGCGTCGCTCAGATCCTGCACACGGCCCAGCACCGACATGTCCTGGGCGCCGGCAATGCCTGTAGAAAGACCCCACAGACCGGCGCCGGTCAGGCTGATATGGCGAAGCCAGTCACGGCGAGACAGAAAAAACATCAGGGTCCTTTGGTCACTTCAAGCAAGTAGGCGAGGATGTCTTCCAGGCCTTGTTCGGTCAATATGGTTTTGCCCTTCATGGGCTTTGCAACATTATGTAGGCCTTCTGTGCTGAAGTAGGCCGGCATGAAAGTCTGGGGGTTTACGGCACGCCAATCGGCGATGCGCTGGCGGATTTGATCGGCCGGCATGCGCTGGCTCAGGCCGCTGAGATCCGGCCCCATTTCACCGCCCTCCTTCATACCGGGGATGCGGTGACACAACACACAACTTGTTTCCTGGCGGCTGATCAGCAGTTTACGGCCGCGCTCGACATTGGCGGTAGTTGCAGATTTGGTCGGCGGCATGCTGATATCGACGGCCCATAGGTTGCTGGCGCATAGCAGAGTGAAAGACAACAACCAGAGTTTCATGCTTTGACCAAAGTCAAGCCATGGTTTTTCAATGGCAACGAACGAATGCGTTTGCCGGTGGCGGCAAACAAGGCATTGCCCAGCGCCGGCGCCAGCGGTGCCTGGGTCGGCTCGCCGACGCCGCCCCAGAAGCCGCCGGTCGGCGCGATCACGGTTTCGACCTTGGGCATTTCATTCATGCGCATCATGCGGTAGTCGTGGAAATTGGATTGCTCGATGCGGCCGTCCTTGATCGTCATTTCGCCCCAGAAGATGGCCGACAAACCGTGCACCACACTGCCTTGCAATTGCGCCTGTATGTTGTCCGGGTTGACCGCATAACCCGGGTCGATGCCGATAACGACACGGTGGATTTTCACTTCGCCGCGGGCACTGACCGAGACTTCGCAGACGCAGGCGGTCCAACTGCCGTAACCGTCGACGCTGGCGATACCCCGGTGTACCCCGGCAGGCAGCGGTTTGCCCCAACCGGCGGCTTTGGCAACGGCATTCAGAATGCTGCGGTCGCGGTTGGCTTTTTCATTGTCAGGCAGCAAGGAGAGGCGAAAGGCCAGCGGGTCCTGGCCGGCGGCATGGGCGAGTTCGTCCATGAAGCATTCGCGCACAAACGGGTTTTGCGAATGGCCGACTGTGCGCCAGAAACCGACCGGCACATGGGTGCTGCGCATGGCAAAGTCGACCAGCGTGCTGGGGATGGCATAGGGGTGGTCCGGGAAACAGGCCACCGCCTGGTTGTCAATACCGTTTTGCAGTTGCATGCGCAGCAGTTGCGAAAAAATGGAAGGCGCGCTGACCCGCACATGCAAAGCCTGCGGCTTGCCGGCCGTATCCACCGCAGCACGCATGCGAACCAGGCTGGCCGGGCGGTACAAGCCGTGCTGCATGTCTTCTTCGCGGCTCCACATGAGCTTGACCGATTTGCCCGGTATCTGCATGGCAATGCTGACCGCCTGGCGGGTAAAGTCCTGCGGGCTTTTACGGCCCAGCCCGCCGCCCATCTGCATGGCAAACACGCGCACGTTTTCCTGAGGCACCTCGGCGGTTGAAGCCCCTGTTGCCAGTGTCGATTCAGGGTTTTGTGTCGAGGCCCAGATGTCGAGTTTGTCGCCGTTGAGCATTGCCGTACAGACCATGGGCTCCATGGTGGCGTGCGCCAGATAAGGGGTGTAGTAATCGGCTTCGATGACTTTGTCGGCGCCCGCCAGCGCAGCCGGCGCATTCCCGTCGTTACGGACAATCGCTACCTCAGTTTCTGTCAGGCCTTTGCGGTAATACTGCATGATGCCGGCACTGTTGACAGCCCCGTTTTTGCCGTTGTCCCAATCGATAGCGACATCGCGCAGTGCTTCTTTGGCGCGCCACCAGTTGTCGGCGACAACGGCGACAAACTCGCCCAGGTTGAGAACTTTGACAATACCGCGGCGGTTGTCCACCCTGCTGCTGTCGATGGCAGTGGCCTTGCCGCCGAACACCGGCGACTGTGCAATCGCGGCATGCAGCATATCGGGCAGTTGCACATCGACACCGTATCGGATCTTGCCGGTCACGATATCGGCCATGTCGACACGCGGCAGGGGTTTGCCGGCCAGCGTCCAGGTCTTTGGATCTTTCAGCGGTATGTCTTTGGGCGGCGTGAGTTTCGCTGCTTCGGCCGCCAACTGGCCGTAGCTGAGTTTTTTACCGCTGGCGCTGTGTATGACCTGACTGAGCGAGGCTTTGCAATCAGCGACGGGCACGCCCCAGCGTTGCGCGGCCGCTTCGATCAGCATGATGCGCGCGGCGGCACCGGCTTTGCGCAGATAGTCCTGTGACATGCGGATGGTGCGGCTGCCGACGCTGGCCATATCGCCGTAAACCCGCTTGCGGCTGAGGTTTTCGTGGGCGGGCACATCGAGCACCTGCACTTTCTGCCAGTCGGCTTCGAGCTCTTCAGCGACCAGCATCGGTGCCGAGGTACGGCTGCCCTGGCCCATTTCGGTACGTGCATAACGGATGACGATGGATTCATCGCTGTGAATATCGATCCAGGCGTTGACCACGGTGTTCTGCGCTGCGACAGCGGCATCCGGCCAGACAAAACCCAGGCTGAGCGCTGCTGCTGAACTGCTGCTGACTTGCAGAAACTGGCGGCGATTGAGTGCATTGCTATTCATGACTGACCTCCGGCCTTACGGGCTGCGGCGTGTATAGCTGTGCGCATGCGTGCATAGGTGCCGCAGCGGCAGATATTGGTCATGGCCGCATCTATGTCCTGGTCGGTGGGCCGCGGTTTTTTCTTCAACAAGGCAACCGCTGCCAGCATCTGACCGCCCTGGCAGTAACCGCATTGCGGCACCTGATGGTCTATCCAGGCTTGCTGCACCGCGTGCAGCTTGCCCTTGTCGGCCAGGCCTTCAATGCTGATCACTTGCTGGCCGTCTGCCGAGGACACGGGGTAGCTGCACGAGCGGACCGGCTCGCCGTTGAGCAGCACGGTGCAGGAGCCGCATTGGGCAATGCCGCAGCCGTATTTAGGGCCTTTGATGTCGAGTTCATCGCGTAATGCCCACAGCAGGGGCATTTCCGGTTCGACATCCAGCGTGTGTTCGTGACCGTTGACAAGAAGTTTCATGGTGCAGCCTCCTCAGGAAAGATAGCGTTTAAGTGCACCGGCGCAAACCGCCACGCCGGTATGGGCTTCGCGCATGACACGGCCCATGGTGATGAAACCGTGTATCTGCCGTTCAAAGCAAATGTATTCGGCGCTGCCGCCGGCAGCCGACAAGGCATCGGCGTACAGGCGGCCCTCGTCACGCAGCGGGTCAAAGCCGGCGGTCAGCACCAGTGCGGGTGGCAGGCCGGCATGTGAACCGGCTTTCAGAGGAGAGGCGCGCCAGTCGTGCGCCAGATCACGCGATGGCAGGTAGTGGTCCATGAACCAGTCCATGACTTCCGCAGTCAGGGCATAGCCCTCGCCGTTGTCGCGGTAACTTTGCGTGTCCGGGTACATCAGCGTGGCCGGGTAGATCAGCAATTGAAAGGCCGGCTGGTGTGTGCCGCCGCGCGCACCCAGACACACGGTAGCGGCCAGGTTACCGCCGGCGCTGTCGCCGCCGACTGCAATGCGTTTGGCATCCACGTGCAAGCTGAGCGCATTCGCCGCCACCCACTGAAAAGCTGCTTGCGCATCGTCGTAGGCAGCCGGGAATACATGTTCAGGCGCAAGCCGGTAGTCGACAGAGAACACGGCGCAACCGCTGGCCTGGCACAACTGGCGGCACAGCACATCATGGGTGTCGACATCGCCTATCACCCAGCCGCCGCCGTGGTAGTAGACCAAGGCGGGAAGCACAGCGGAAGCGGCCACACCGGGGGGACGGAATTCGCGGATTGTGACGCTGGTGCCGTTCATCGCAACCTGATGGTCGCGGTAAAGCGACATCTCAGGCAGATCGGGTTGCGTAAAGCCTTTTCGCATCAAATAGGCTTGACGCGCTTCCACCGGTGTTTGTGCGTTGAAGGCGGGTACACCGCGTTCAACCATCAGTTGCAGCAAGGTTCTGGCTTGGGGATCGAGCATGGTGTTGTCCGGTGGAATATCCAAAAAAATCAAGCAACTTGCGCCACAGGCGCGTAGGCGTTGGCGTGTTGTTGAAGCCATTGCTGCGACAGCAGGTCCGGGTGTTGAGAGGGGTGAAAGCCGGGTTTGAAGTAATCGCGCCACAGGCTGAAGCTCTCGCGGAACAAGCCGCCCCTGGCAAACAAATGCTTCCAGGCGCTGGACCAAGTTGACAGCTTGAACAGGCTGCCGTCGTGCCACAGGTTGTTGACAGTCTGGCGCAGCAAGTCGGTCAGGAAAAACCAGCTGACGCGGCGCATCCAGCGCAACCGCCATTCTTCGTTGCCTCCCAGGGCCCGGTAAAGATCAAATGCGGTGCAGCGGTGTTCGCTTTCTTCGCTGGCATGCCACAGCCACAGGGTTTTCAGCCGGGGTTCAGCATGCTCAAAAAACCGGGGGTTGGCCAGCAGCCAGTGGGCAAACACAGCGGTGTAGTGTTCGGTGGCAGCGGTGGCGCCCAAGGCATGGCGGATATCGAGTTGACTGATGACAGCGATGCGCTGCAAAGAACGTTGTTCCCAGTGATTGACCATGCCCTGGTCAAGCAGATGCCGGTTGAACAAAGCGTGCAGGCGCCGGTGAGTGGCTTCCTGGCCGACAAAGCCCTTGACCTCATCCCTGAACAAAGCCTGTTGCTCGGCAGGTAATTGTTTGAGCCCGTCGCGCACACTGTCCAGAAAAAACTGCTCGCCTGCGGGAAAGCTCAGTGACAAGGCGTTCATGAAGGCAGAGGTGAAGGCGTCGCCGCCATTCCAGCGCAGGGCAAAAGGGGTTGACAGATCAACCAGCAACTGACGGATAACGGGAGGGCTCATGGTTTGTTCAAGATGTGGGTAGTTGACAAGGCCCGGTGACGTAAAACTTCAGTTTTTTACCATAACGCTGTACATCTTTGATGGCTTTGATATTCACCGGTTCGCGGTTGATTTTGATTTCAGATTCTTCCATGGTTTGCAGGTTTTTGCGTTTCACCCATATACTGGTTTTGGAGGTCAGGTCCATGCCTTCGAATTCAGGGGTTCTGAGGGTATTGACGAAAAAAGTGTAGAGCTTGGGGCCGTCCATCTTGATGTACAAATGGTCGCCGATGGAGGTGATCTCTACTTTGACAGAGGCAGGTTCGACCGTGATTTTGTCCATCTCGGGAAATGAACCTTGCACATCGCAGGTCAGCGTATAAGCAATGGCTGACGGGCTGAATACAAAGAAAGCCGCCAAGCCAAGCAAGGTATGACGGAAAAACGGCCGCGCCGGACGAGCAATGGAGTACAACAAATGCATAATAGCCCTTCAATACTCGGATCATCGCATGACAGCCCTGCAAGGGAATCGAGCCTAGTGCAATTCACGATCAGGTACTTGGTTATTATTAGTTATCTGAGAGTCATTGATTCCAAAGGGGCTACCGTGGCTGTTAATTACAAACCTTCCAAGGTTTTGCCGCTGGTGCTGGCGGCGGTATGCGCTGCCCTGCCTTGGGCCGCCGGGGCGTTTGACGCCGGCAAGATGGAAGATTTCAAAACCACCAACGTCTGCAAATACTGCGACCTAACGGACGCCCCGCTGGGCGGGCGCGACATGCGAGGCGCCGATTTCCAGAACGCCAACCTGTCGGGCGCGGTGCTGGTCAAGGCCAATCTGGGCGAGCGGCCGATGGAAAAGCGCACCCTGGTGACAAACTTTGAAGATGCCAATCTGCGCCGCACCGATTTGAGCGGCGCCAATCTACACCTGGCCAATTTCACCAACTCGTATTTGCGAGAAGCCAATCTGAGCGGCGCTGACCTGAGTGAGGCCGTGCTGTTGAATGCAAATATGAAAGGCGCCGTGCTGGCCGGCGCGAATCTCAAAGGCGCAAAAATGGACGATGCGAAATTGGATGATGCCAAATTCTGCAAGACCGTCATGCCGGACGGCGCGTTGAACGACAGCGGCTGTTAAGACCCGCTTGAGACGAATGCCGGCCTGCCCCCGCAGGTCTGCGGAACCCTAGCTGCAATAACGGCGATTCTTCCTATACATCCTCTCCCGGCATGGCCGACTCGCGCAGCTTGACGGGTTTGGAGCGGCTTTTGCAAAAGCGGATATTGAGCAATTCAACGCCGAACGAGAAGGCCATGGCGAAGTAGATATAGCCCTTGGGCACATGGTGACCGAAGCCTTCAGCGACCAGCACCACGCCGACCATCACCAGAAAGCTCAGCGCCAGCATTTTGATGGAAGGATGCGCATCGACAAAATTGCCGATAGAGCGGGCAAACAACATCATCAGGCCCAGTGAGGCGATGACGGCGGCGATCATGATGCGCACATCATCGACCATGTCTACAGCGGTGATGATCGAGTCCAGCGAAAACACCAGATCGATGACGATGATCTGGGTAATGGTGGCGGTCAGATTGACTTGGGCTTGATATTGGCCGCATGGTCTTCGTCCTCACCTTCGAGTGACTGGTGGATTTCACCCGTGCTCTTCCAGATCAAAAACAGCCCGCCCGCCAGCAATATCAGGTCACGCCCGGAGAAGGCCTGCGCCGCCACGCTGAACAAAGGTTCTACCAGTCCGATGATGTAAGACAGCAGCAGCAGCAAAGCAATGCGCAAAAACATGGCCATGAACAGGCCGATGCGCCGTGCGGTTTCCTGTTTTTCGCGCGGCAGTTTGCTGACCAGAATGGAAATGAAAATGATGTTGTCTATGCCCAGCACCAGTTCCAGCAAGGTCAAGGTGGTCAGGGCCATCCACATATTCGGATCTGTCAATAGTTCCATGTTTTTTTTGCAATTCAGACTGATCACTGTAGCCCATTGCTCACAAGCCTGTGGTTCATGGGGTTGATGACTTCCTGAGCCTGAATGCCTCTAAGCGACGCAGGCGCCGGCGCAACCACACTGCGCGTATGGCTTGCATGCTCAGCCAGATCACCCAGCCGGAAAACACCACGTCGCTCAAAAAATGCCCGCCTTGTATGATGCGCGCCGTGCCGATGAAGCTGCCTGCCGCCACACCCC
>SHXP01000115.1 GCA_009693225.1 Limnohabitans sp.
GCGCCCGATGAAAGACATCAATGACTGGGAAATTAAAATGATCGAAGATCGGTTGAATAACCGCCCCCGCAAACGATTGGGGTTTAAAACGCCCGCAGAGGTGTTTCATCAATCGTTATCCCGTGTTGCACTTCGTGCTTGAATCCGCTTAATTTAAACTTAAATACTAATCAAAAAAATATAGTCAAACAGTATTCACAGGCCTTGACCGGGATCAATTAGCACTCTTGCGCCATGAGTGCTAAAATAGACTTGTCGCTCGTACGACGAGGAAAATTACATGACTTCTCTTGCTGTTTCAGTCCCTTTCAGCGCCCCTTTGGCAGCCAATCCATGGGCGGTTTTGCCGCCTTTAGGAAACCTGGGTGCTTATATTTCTGCGGTCAATCGCCTGCCCATGCTGACGCTTGAACAGGAGCAGGAATTCGCTAAAAAACTGAAAGAAAACAATGACTTGGAAGCTGCCGGGAAACTTATTTTGTCGCATTTGCGACTGGTTGTATCCATTTCACGACAATATGCCGGTTACGGCTTGCCTCACGCCGATTTGATTCAGGAAGGCAACGTGGGTTTGATGAAAGCCGTCAAACGCTTTGACCCTGAACACGGTGTGCGTCTGGTCAGTTACGCCATGCATTGGATCAAGGCGGAGATTCACGAATACATCATCAAAAACTGGCGCATGGTCAAGCTTGCCACCACCAAGGCACAGCGCAAACTCTTTTTCAACTTGCGTTCCATGAAGCAGGGTTTTCGCGCCGATGCCGGCCAAGACCATGATGCTGCTTTGAAAAACACATTGAGCGAAGCACAGATTGACAGTGTGGCCAAACAGCTCAGCGTCAAACGCGAGGAAGTCATAGAGATGGAATCACGCATGGCCGGTGGCGATGTCCTGCTAGACCCTACCTCAGTTGATGACGGTGAAGAAGCTTTCGGTCCGATTGCCTACCTGTCGGACACGCACCATGAACCGACGGCAATGATTGAGGCGCATCAGCGCGACATGATGTCCAGTGACGGCATCACTCAGGCTTTGGCTGTGCTGGACGACCGCAGTCGCCGCATTGTGGAAGAGCGCTGGCTCAAGGTGAACGATGACAACTCCGGCGGCATGACGCTGCACGAACTCGCGGCAGAGTACGGCGTCAGCGCAGAACGCATACGCCAGATTGAAGTGGCCGCCATGAAAAAAATGAAAACGGCCTTGCTGGAATACGCCTGATTCAAGCCGCGCTTTCGCATCCCCGCTTGCAGGCCAAAGCCTCAAGCGGTTTTTTTATTTCAGCAACTGCGAAATATCAGCGGCCATGGCCACCGGCCCGATGCCGTAACGCGCATACAAACGCAGCCTGCCGCTGGTGTCATACACATAAGTGACAGCACTGTGGTCCATGGTGTAACTGCCTGCATTGGCAGTCGGTACTTTTTTGAAATAGATCTTGAAGTTTTTCGCAAGAGCGGGCAATTCCTGCAGCTGAGGAATCAAGGCCAGGAACGAAGGATCGAAGTTGGCCATATAGGCTTTGAGCAATTCGGGGGTGTCTCTTTCCGGGTCCAGGGTGATGAACACGGCTTGAAGCGCATTTCCCTTGTCGGCAAGCGTCTTTTTCACTTGCACCCATTCATTCAAAGTGGTCGGGCAAAAATCAGGACATTGGGTGTAACCGAAAAAAACCACGACCACCTTGCCCTTGAAATCCGCCAGCGTGCGTTTTTGCCCGTTCTGGTCCGGTAATTCGAAACCCAAGGCGTAATCTGCGCCGGTCAAATCAATGGCATTGAACACCCGTTTTTCAGGCGTGCATGCCGTCAACACAGCCATGAACAGGCAAAGATAAAAACGCCAATAAGTCATCTTCAGCTTCCTGGGATGTAATGATCAATCAGGAATGCAGCAAACAGCAAACTCAGATGCGCTAATGAAAACTTGAATGTCTTGCGGGCCAGTTCATCTGAATACTGACGCCACAGAGCCCAGCCATACCAGCAGAACATCAGACTCAGAATCAAAGCGCTGCCCAGGTAAAACCAGCCGCTCATGCGGTAGATAAAGGGCATCATACAGGCCGCCAGCAAAACAAATGTGTAGAGCAGTATTTGCAATCGCGTGAACTCGTTGCCGTGCGTGACAGGCAACATGGGTAAACCCGATTTGCGGTAATCCTCGACCCTGTACAAGGCCAGCGCCCAGAAATGCGGCGGCGTCCACAGGAAAATAATCAGAAACAAAATCAGCGCCTCAGGCCCGACCTCTCCAGTCATGGCGGCCCAGCCCAGCACCGGCGGCATGGCGCCTGAGGCACCGCCGATGACGATGTTTTGCGGCGTCAAGGGTTTGAGAATCACGGTGTAAATCACGGCGTAGCCGACAAAAGTGGCAAAGGTCAGCCACATGGTCAATGGATTCACCCAGACATACAAAATCAATGAGCCCATTACGCACAGTACGGCAGAAAAAAGCAGTGTGTCGCGGTCGGTGAGTTCCCCCTTTGCAGTGGGACGCCAGGAAGTGCGTTTCATGCGTGCATCTATCGCCTGCTCCACGATGCAATTGAAAGCGGCGGCGGCACCTGACACCAGCCAGATGCCCACGCAGGCGATGGCTGCAAGTTGGATATCTGCCAGAGCGGGTACACCCGGCACAGCTAGCACCATGCCAATGAGTGCGCAAAACACAATCAGCTGAATCACTCTTGGCTTGGTCAAAGCATTGAACTGCTGCCAACGCAAAGGCAGATAGTGGGATAGCTTTTTCATAGCATGTATCTGTGAAATGTGGCAGCAATACGATCGGAACGCCGCGCCCGGGTGCTAGCCAGCGTCCATGTCAGCAACAGCAATAATGCGGCCGCAGTACCCGTGTGCAATAAAGCGGCCAGCATGGGCCAGCCGAGAACAGCATTGGATATACCGGTAGCGAATTGCAGCAGCAACAAAAACACCAGCAGCCTGCCCGGATTTTGTAACCCGGACTGATACCACCCGACAGCGACAACCAACAGTAAAAACGCCGGTATGAGCGCGTGCCAACGGTGAACCATGTGTATGGCAGTCAAAGCCTGGAATGGCAAGGCCTGACCGTCTGCATCCAGCCCGAGGCCGCGCCATAACTCAAAGGCCTTGTCCATGTTCATTTCCGGCCACCAACTGTTCTGACACATCGGGTAGGTATCACAGGCCAGCACTGCGTAGTTACTGCTGACCCATGCGCCCAAACCTACTTGAAACAGAAGACTCAGGAAACTGATAACACCCAGCACATACAACCAAACCGGCACAGGGTGTTGCGGATTCTGTGTGTTGTCATGGCGTTGACGGACGAGTTGAATCATCAACAGTACCAGCAGCAACATGCCGCCGATCAAGTGAAGGCTGACAATCAAGGGGAACAGTTTCATGGTCACGGTGAAAGCACCGAAGGCCCCCTGCACACAAACCCACACCAGGGTCAGCGAAGGCCAGACCCACAGGCTTCTCTCAGTACGCCAGGAAAAAGCTGCCGATGTCAAAATCAAAATACCTACCAGCATGGCAAGATAGCGGTGAATCATTTCAATCCAGGATTTTTTCAAAGTGACTGGACCGGTGGGCATGGCTGACTGGGCTGCATCAATGGCCGCAGAAGCGCCCAACGGACTCGCGTGCCCGTAACAACCCGGCCAGTCAGGACATCCCAGCCCGGAATCGGTCAATCGCGTAAATGCGCCGAACACCACCAGATCAAAGGTCAGAAACAAGGTGATCAAGGTCAAATGCCGTATGCGCAGTGTCACCTGGCTGTGTCTGTTTTTCAACCAGACCCAAGTCAAAGGGGCAACCGCCAACAGCACTGCTAAAGCAAGCAGTTGCAACAAAGGCCCAGTGTTGAACAGAGGAATTTCAACCATATGATTTAACGACCCGGTAAATCCCAGGACACGGAAGCACGCAGTAATCGCTCCCAATCCTTTTTCAAAAAGCCGGCTTGTTCAATGCTCAGTCCGGCGGGGAAACGCATCATCCAATCGCCACGCGGATCGACCAGGTACAAATGTTCATGCAAAGCATGACCGGGTGCAGGTTCCAGCCATGAGGCCAATTGTGAGTGAGGTATCCGCAAAATAACAGCGTCTGTCATGCCTGACTTCAATTCGGCAGAGACGGGCTCGTCATCAGTGATCAGCCAGACACAGTCGGTACGGTCTTTCTCACGCCCCAGAGAAGCGCAGATCTGCCGCTGGAACAATAAAGTTTTCTGGCAATCAGAGGTACAAGCACCAGAGGACACGCTGATCAACAGCCACTGTCCTTTGAGACTTTGCATGTCGAAGGTCTTACCATCCAGCGAAGCGGCCTGGATGGATGGAATGGCTTTGACAGGCTGAATCAGCTCACCGAAATTGCGCGAAGACTGCGGTCTGATGACATAGTAGGTGAGGTAAGAAGCGAGCACCGGTGCAGCGCATACCAGCATCACGAACAGCATGCGCAATCGTCCGCCGGCGGTGCGACGAGCGTCCGCATCTGCAGCCGATAAAGGATCGGGCAAGTCATAAATAGTCAAGCCGAGTGCTTGTGGCAAAGAATTTTCTTTATTTTTTTCCGGCATGACGCGGAGGCCTTATCCATTGAAACCATACATAAAGCAGCGTGATTAATCCGCTCAAGGCAAACCATT
Organism: Limnohabitans sp.; assembly: GCA_009693225.1. Lineage (GTDB taxonomy): Bacteria > Pseudomonadota > Gammaproteobacteria > Burkholderiales > Burkholderiaceae_C > Limnohabitans. Next base: position 4,661 of record SHXP01000115.1, read on the forward strand.
GCAAAGCATACGCTTTATTTTTATCAGCACTGGCAGCTACAACCAGCCAATCACGTCGCAATCCATCACTGTCAGAGTCGGTTTGAACCACCACGGCACTGACCTTGTCAGGCGCCATATCTTGCATTTGATGCATGTCCAGGTTTGCCTGAATCCTCAATCCGGACGCTGTCACACGGGGCGCCAGTTGTTTCAACTCATCCATATGAGACAAAGGTCCCGAGATTCTGCCGTTGATGACGATATCACCTTGAGGCGCATCAACCGCCGCAGCTTTGTCTGAATGAACCGGATCGCGAACCACCCAGCCTCTTTGTACCCAGATCACCTGACCCTGCGTCCAGCGCAACGGCGTCAGTACCCAGAAGCCCGACTGTCCCTGGTGCACACGGTTATCCAGATAAACAGTTTTATCAGTCAACCAGTTTCCCTGAAGCACCACCCGCCTTTGCAGCGATTGCCACAGAGTCGGGTCTTGCAGCAATTCTTCCCCGCGTAATGCAGGCAAGGCAGATTGAACATCGATGTCATGCTGCAGCGTCAGCTTTTCCTGTGCCCTGGACAATTGCCATAACCCCAGACGGGCAGTCAGCAGAGCAAACACCACGGCCGCTAGAAACACCAGCGTGCGCGGCCAAAACCCTTGTTTGCTTGATAGTAATGTTGAAGAGGAATTCACAGGATAATAGACATCATGAACATTCTGATCGCTGTTGCATTTCTGTGCATTCTTGCTACATTGTCCACTGCATTTTTTTTCATGATGCGAGGAGATACCGAAGGCGCTCCCAAATCCAGTCGTATGATGCGGGCACTGGCTTTCAGAGTCGGTGTCTCCATTGTCTTGTTCATATGCATTCTACTATCCTGGAAGCTGGACTGGTTGCAGCCCACAGGTATTCCCCTGACACCTGTGTGATTTTCCAGGCGATTGAAATAAAAAGGCCTTTTTTCATCTGACTCCGTTCAGAGTCAGTAGACCAGGATGTACAAGCCCAGCCAGACCACATCGACGAAGTGCCAGTACCAGGCTGCACCTTCAAAGCCGAAGTGATGCTCCGAGGAGAAATGTCCTTTTTGCAAGCGCAAAGTGATGAACAACAACATCAGCATACCGACAAACACATGCAAACCGTGAAAGCCTGTCAGCATGTAAAAGGTTGAACCGTAGACGCCTGACGTCAGTTTTAAATTCATCTCATGGTAAGCGTGCGAATATTCATAACCCTGCACGACAAGGAAGATCAGTCCGAGCAATACAGTGAACCACGTGAACTTGATGGTCTTGGCACGCTGGTTTTCCAGTAATGCATGGTGAGCAATGGTCAAAGTGACGCCCGAACTCAGCAACAAGGCCGTGTTGATGGTGGGCAGCCAGAACGGCGTCATGGTCTGAAACTGCTCAATGATGCCGGCAGGCGAGGCCGTGGCACCTGCTACTACACTGGGCCATGCGGCTTTAAAGCCGGGCCACAACAAAGCGTTTTCAAGGCCACCGAGCTCTGGGACAGAGTGGGCGCGGGTCCACCACAACGCCGAGAAAAACGCACCGAAGAACATGACTTCGGAAAAAATAAACCAGCTCATGCTCCAGCGGAAAGACAGCTCGACTTTACGACCGTATTGACCGGTTTCACTCTCACGAATCGATTCGCCAAACCACTGAAACAGTACAGTGAAAAGGATGGCCAAGCCCAGAAGCAACGAATATTTGCCCCAACTGATATCATTCACCCACTGGCTGGCGCCGAAGATGACAAAAAACAAACCGAATGCCGCCACGGCCGGGTGGCGCGATGGTTCGGGGACAAAGTAATAAGGCCTCACGCCATGGGATGTGCTACTCATCTCGACTCCTTTTATTTCGCAACGACCAGATTGACAAGAACAATCAATCCGATCACAAACAACAAACCTGCTACAAAACCGACACCTAGAATATATAAGGGCGTGATATGCGTCAGGTCTTCTTGAAATTCACTGTTTTTTCTTATGCCGATGAAGGACCAGGAGACCACGACCACAGAACGCCATAACGGTCTTTTCACAGTCAAGGGTTTATCCATCACCACAGGCTCGCTGCTCATACGCCGGGCTCCTTGGCGCTGACAGCTGAAACGGTGCCGGCCGGCGCAGTAGGTGTTTTGCTGCCTACTTCAAAAAATGTATAGGACAGAGTAATGGTGTTGACATTTTTGGACAGTTTTGAATCAACGACAAACACCACAGGCCATTGCTTTTTCTCACCCGGCGCCAGCGTGTACTGGTTGAAGCAAAAACATTCCACCTTGTTAAAATAGGCCGCCGCTTCATTCGGTGCATAACTGGGGATGGCCTGGGCAGAGATGGTGCGGTCCTGGACATTTTGAAATTCGTACATCACAGTCGTCAATTCGCCGGGATGCACCTGCACAGAATTTTACATCGGTTTAAAGTGCCATGGCCCGCGCACATTGGCATCAAACTCGACCATGACGATACGGCTGGTATCAATCTGTGTGTTCTTCACACTGTCCAGCCGGGCATTGCCGCTACCGGGCAATTCCTTTTCGCCCAAGGCCAGAATATTCACACCCGTGATTTCACAAATGGCCTTGTATATGGGGACCAGTGCATAGCCGAAGCCAAACAT
>SHXP01000116.1 GCA_009693225.1 Limnohabitans sp.
TGATCACCTCGGGAAACAACAACGCACCAGGCAAGGGCGGTGGTGCAGCTGACAGCATCAGCAGCGGCGCGGGCAACGACATCTTGTTTGGCGACGGCTTTTCCGGTTCATTCCAAAGCGGCAGTTCGCCTACCGGTACCAATGGCGGCTACGGCGGCGGTTGCGGTAACAACCGAACCTCCCTCCCCGCAGCTTTCGGCAAAGCAGGTATCGGTGGCGGGGACGGCTACAACGGCGTCATACTGGCCGGGGAAACCAAGGCGGGGTTTGCTTCCACCGTGGGTCACAGCAGAACTGGTGTTGCCGGCTCCGACGGGACTTCGGGTGACGGCGGCGGCGGCGGTGTGTCTGCCATCGGACTGGATGACAACAACACAATCACTGCGGGACTGGACCCGCAGATTTACAACAAAGTCATGACCGACCTGGTCAACCCCAACATCGATATCTTCAACCAGGTCATGGGCAATGGCGACGACACCATCGTCGGCGGCGCCGGCAACGACTGGATCATGGGCGGCTTTGGCAACGACCTCATCACCGGAGGCAGCGGTAACGACATGATGTGGGGCCGGGGTGGCACCAGCACCATCACCAAAAACGCCTATTCGTATGTTGATGGCACAGCCTCTACACCGGAGACTGCCAGATTTAGCTTCATGCCGACTGACACGCTGAGCGCCGGTCATTCGCTGTCCGTCGCCGGCTTGAACCTTACGGCAAGTCGCGATTTGAATGGCGAGGCATTGGCAACCGCGCTGTCCAGCATTTCAGTCGGTGGCACCGGCAGTTCTGTCGCCGACAGTTACAGCTTCAGCGGTAACCTGACCGACGGCTGGTTCAGCAACGCAGTGACCAACCCACTTAGCCCCCTTAGTCCCATTCAGTTTCACACCGTCAAATTTCAAACCATCGCCAATGGCAATGTGTCTGTCAATCCACCGGAAATGACTGCCTCCAAAACAACGTTCAATATGACGGACAACGACACGTTCACATGGAACACGGGAGACGCAAGCGCAGGCAGTCTGAGCACAGACACCCTCAAAGACTTCAAGGCCTTGGACGGCAGCAGCGGCGACAGCATTCACATCTCGGATTTACTCAGGGGGGCTGGGCTACCAGCCCGGTTTTGTCCTGGCAGACTGGGTGAGTTTCACCCTGGCCAATGGCAGCAGCGCAGCCGAAATCAACATAAACATGGGCGCCGGTACCTCTGTCATTCAAAAAATCGTTCTGGAGAACGCCAGCCTGGGCTCAAACACCAGCTTGCAAAACTTGATAGACAACAGAGTGTTGGTGGCTTGAGCGGCCTGCAGTTGGAAGCAGGGCGCAGTCTACGCATGGGACAATCGCACCCATGTACGCATTATTTGAAGAAGCCGGTAAACTCCACAGTGGCCGGGTGCTGTCCGAAGCAGACACATCGGCGCAAATGGAGCTGGCATCCGGCAAACGGGTGAAAGTGAAAACCGCGCAGGTCCTGCTGCGTTTTGACAAACCCCAGCCTTCCGAGTTACTGCAAGCCGCCGCCGCTTTGGCCGAGACCATAGAGCTGGAGCTGGCCTGGGAGTTTGCCCCGCCGGATGAATTCTCTTTCGCTGAACTGGCGGGTGAATATTTCAGCGACAAAGCCACGCTGACCGAGCAGGTCGCTTGTTTACTCAAACTTTCCGAAGCGCGGCATTATTTCCACCGCGCCGGCAAAGGCCGGTTCAAAAAAGCGCCGGCCGAGATCATCACGCAGGCGCTGGCGGCGATCGAAAAGAAAAAACAATTGCAGGTGCAAATAGAAGAATGGGCCTACAACCTGGTCGACGGCCAGTGCCCGGCGCCGGTGCAAACCCAGCTCTACAAAATCCTGTTCAAGCCGGACAAAAACGCGCCTGAGTACAAAGCCGTGGTGCTGGCCGCCAAGCAAAGCCAGCGCGCGCCGCTGACGCTGTTGCAACAGGCCGGTGCCATCAAAAGCGCTTACGACTTCCATTGGCAGCGTTTTCTGTTCGACCATTTCCCAAAAGGCACCGGTTTTCCCGCGCTGCAAGCACCAGCCCTGCCGCAGGACCTGCCGCTGGCCGATGTGCAAGCCTATTCCATCGACGACTCACAAACCACCGAAATCGACGACGCCCTGTCGGTGCAAGGCCTGGGCAGCGGCACGGTGGTGCTGGGGATTCACATCGCCGCACCGGCGCTGGCATTGCAACCGGGCGACGCCATCGACCAGGTAGCGCGCCAGCGTTTGTCCACGGTGTATATGCCGGGCCACAAAATCACCATGCTGCCCGACAGCGTGGTGCAAACCTATACGCTGGATGCGGGCAAGGCTTGTCCGGCACTGTCGCTGTATGTCAGCTTCCATGAAGAAACGCTGGAAGTGCAAAGTTCGGTAACGCGGTTGGAGCAAGTGCCGATCGTCGCCAACTTACGCCACGACAAGCTTGACCACATCGTCACCGAAGCATGGCTGAGCGATGCGGCCTTCTCGCACTCAGACCCGTCACTCGATGCGGGGCTGCCGCGCGCAGAACTGCGCTTCATGCACCGGCTGGCGCGGCATCTAAAGAGCAAACGGGAACTGGTGCGCGGCAAACCGGAGCAGTTCAACCGGCTGGATTTCAATTTCAGTGTCGACGGTGTCGGCGACAACGGGCCGCGTGGCGATGAAACCGTGCACCTGAGCATCCGCCCGCGCGGCGCGACGCTGGACCTGATCGTCGCCGAAGCCATGATTCTGGCCAACAGCAGCTGGGGCCAGTGGCTGGCCGATCTGGGCGTGCCGGGCCTCTACCGTAGCCAGGCCAGTCTGGCGCCCGGCATCAAGGTGCGCATGGGCACGCGCGCTTTACCGCACGCAGGCATCGGTGTCGCCTGCTATGCCTGGAGCACCTCGCCGCTGCGCCGCTACACCGACCTGGTCAACCAGTGGCAACTGGTGGCCTGTGTGCGCAACGGCGCCACCGCAGCGCTGGCCGCGCCCTTCAAACCCAAGGACGCCAGCCTGATGTCCATCGTCTCGGCTTTTGAAGACGCTTATTCGGCTTACAACAGCAACCAGGGGACGATGGAGCGCTACTGGACCCTGCAATACCTGCAGCAAAATCAGTTGCAGGAGATTGATGCCACGGTCATCAAATCTTTTCCCGGCGAAACGCCGGTGGTGCGTGCCGTCGAGCTGCCGCTGGTGCTCAGCCTGCATGCGGCCCCTCCGCTGGAAAGAAGCGCCCTGGTGCGCGTGCGGCTCGGCCATGTCGACAGCATTGCGCTGGACGTATCAGCGAGTTTCCTGGCGCTGCTGGATGCACCTTCCGCGCTTGAAGACGATGGTGCCGACGAAGAATTGAGCGCCGGACCGCTGACCATCGCCATGGACCTGGACGAAGCCACAGAAGGCGACGAGCCGGCAGTCAGCGGCGGGCCTGTGCCTGCCGCCTGATGATGAAGGCCATCAGCATGCCGCTACGCTTGACGCCCTTGCAGATTGCCGTCGGTGTGTCGCTGTTGCTGCATGCCGGTTTGCTGGTTTTCAGGCTGGCCGATCCGCAAGGCTTTGACAGGCTGATGACGCAAATGCCGCTGGACATTATTCTGGTGAATGCGCGCAGCAACGCCGGCGCACCGGACAAACCGCAAGCGCTGGCGCAAGCCAATCTGCAAGGCGGCGGCGATGTGGCTCAAGGCCGCTCTCAGTCGCCCCTGCCCATGTCCGAGCGCAACCAGAGCGGTCAGGCAGATGATGCGGCAACAGCCAGATTGCGCCAGCTGAAACAACAGCAAAGCGCCTTGCTGGCCCAGGTCAAACAACAACTCAGCATCAACAGCACACGACAATCGGCCAACGCGTCCGAGGCGGCAGCCATCGATCAACAGCGCCGCCAGTTGCTCGACACGCTGGCTGAAATCGAGCAGCGCATCAATGAGCAAAATACCAGACCGCGCACCCGCTACGTCAGCCCGTCCACACGCGAGGTCAGTTATGCCCTCTACCACGACCGCATGCGGCGCTTGATTGAGGAACACGGCACGCGTTTTTTCCCGCAAATCCAAGGCCGCAAGCTCTATGGCAGCCTGACCCTGGTGCTGACGGTGAACGCACAAGGCCGCGTCATTGCCTCGCAATTTCTGAAAAGCTCGGGTCAGCCTGAGCTCGATAAACTGGCGCTGGCGCTGGCGGAAACCGCCGGTCCATTCGGCCTGTTCAGCGCTGAGATGAAGCGGGAATTCGACCAGCTCGCCATGGTCTCGCGCTATACCTTCAAGCGCAACCAGACGGTGCAAGCCGACAACCCGGAACAATGACATGGCCATCGACGTGAAACGCATGAGAGGCTGGCGCGCATGGCGTCGCTTTGTACTGCTGCTGTTGCTCGCCGGTTTCGGTTTGCAGTTGTATTTTCTGGCGCGTGTGTTCCTGCTGCGCTATATCGGTCCGGGTTCGACCGCGTTTGAGCGATCGCAAATCGCGCAACTGCTGCGCAACGAACAGGTGTTGCGCTGGCGCCAGGATTGGATGCCGGTCTCACGCATCAACACCAGCCTGAGCCGCGCTGTGATTGCTTCCGAAGACGATATGTTTGCCAGCCACGACGGTGTGCAGTGGCAGGCGATTGAAAAGGCCTGGCAACGCAATGAAAAAGCGCAATCCCGCTCCACCGCCAACGGCAAAACACCCAAAGTGGTGGGCGGCTCGACCATCACCCAGCAACTGGCGAAAAACCTGTTTTTATCCGGCGAACGCAATTTTTTGCGCAAAAGCCAGGAGCTGCTGATCACGCTGGCCTTGGAAGCTTGTTTAAGCAAGCAACGCATTCTTGAAATTTATTTGAACCATGTCGAATGGGGCAAAGGCGTGTTCGGCGCCGAGGCCGCCGCGCGGCATTATTTTTCCAAACCCGCATCGCAATTGACGCCCTGGGAATCGGCACGCCTGGCGGTGATGCTGCCGCGACCCAAGTATTTTGAAAAGCTGCCGCAGTCGCCTTACCTGACAGACCGCTCCCAAGTGATACAAGGCCGCATGGGCGCGGCGGTGCTGCCGTGAAAGTGCTGGGCATAGACCCGGGCTTGCAGACCGCGGGGTTTGGTGTCGTCGAATTCAACGGCGGCCAACTCAGCTACGTGGCCAGCGGCACCATCAGCACCACACATTTGCCGCGTGCGGACATCGCGTCCCGCATAGGCGTGCTGTTTGACGGCATCATCGAGGTGGCGCAACGCTACCGCCCGGACTGTGCGGCGCTGGAAATTGTGTTCGTCAACGTCAACCCGCAATCGACCTTGCTGCTGGGTCAGGCGCGCGGCGCCTGTCTGGCGGCCTTGGTACATCAACAATTAAGTGTTGCCGAGTACACCGCTTTGCAAATGAAAAAAGCCATAGCCGGTCACGGCAAAGCCGCCAAAGCGCAGGTGCAGGAAATGGTCAAGCGCTTGTTGAATCTGCCCGGGCTGCCGGGGCCGGATGCTGCGGATGCGCTCGGTCTGGCGATCGCGCATGCGCACGCGGCGCGCGGCATGGCCTTGATGCAAGACGCCGGCATGGGTCGCGCCAAATCCAGCGGCATGTTGCGCGGCGGGCGCGGTGGTTAGCTTCGCTGGCGAGTCCGCGTCCCGGCTTGCTAAATGGCTTGGCCAAAGTATCGTCAGTCTTTCACTGCATGTCACGCACAAAGCGGACATGCAGAAGCCTTGTATCGAATTGGCTTGCATAACTTTGTGACCGCACCCACTGATCATTGAATAAGATACCCCAGACATAAACTTGAATGGAAACTGACGGAGTAGAAGAAACGTAGAAATTACCGAAATTCTCTGGTGTCATAGGATATGCATCAGCATCCAGCGATGTACTTCCAAGACCATAGGTCACCAGCGAAAACAATTCCTTGATACCCGGCAGACGCCAGCCCTGGTTTTTCAATTCAGCAGCCTTATTCAAGGCCTGGGGAAATGTCAATGTTGCAGCGACACCTGAACACCTGTTTCCGTTCCATGATTGACCGTAAGTGCAGCGCTGTCAGACCAGCCCGGCTTGTGTGTCGGTGACTTCGTCGCCCGCCACGGTAAACCGGTTTGTCTCGCTCAACGTCGGACCCCGGACCAGGCGCACATACAAGGGCATATCCCGGTACTCTGTGTTGACATAGCCGGCATAAAAATTCACCTTGAAAGCTTGATCGATGTCTTGATCGTCCCGGTAACTAGGAGATGTCCAGTATTCGTCATCCTGACGCGGAGGATTGATAAAAACCGTCTCATCAATGGCAATATTGCGCAGACCGTAATTCACACTGCTTAATTTCCGAGTTTTTTGCGTCAAAAATTTGATAAATTTATTCTTAAATTCAAGCACTTACAACGTAAAATTAAAGTGATTTAAGAAGAAAAAAGTAGTAAAGTCCGACTTTACTACTCGTCATAGATTTTTCTATGTCTTTTCTTAGATTTTGGGTACAGAAAAGTAGGTAGTTTTGAATGTGGCGGTGATAGTTAAGTCACTGAAGCAGCAGAGTAAAAGGCTTGGTGCGTCAAAGTAGCAAGCAGTAAAGAATCTGGGTCGTTAACTCAGCGGTAGAGTGCCACCTTCACACTGCGTATATGCTGCGTTTGCTTCGCTAAAAAAATCAAAAAATTCTTGTTCAAAATCAAGCTGTTACAAGCTACAACAAGAATGAAAATGAGGAGCAAAGTAGTATAGTGTGACTATACTACTCGTCATAGATTTTTTGGTGTCTTTTCGTAGATTTTCAATGTGAAAAATTTGCTGAAGATGTGATGTCAAATTATGTGTTTTCAGAATAGAAATACACAATGCACTCTGTGTCAAAATAGCAGACTGTTTTAAGAAATCTGGGTCGTTAACTCAGCGGTAGAGTGCCACCTTCACACGGTGGAAGCCAGTGGTTCGATCCCACTACGACCCACCAGATTTGAATCAAAGCACTGAAAAAATCAGTGCTTTTTTTTCGTTTCAAGCGCCAGCAACTCGATTGAAAAAACGTATAAATTATTTAACCCTACAAGCCCAAAATCAGCAGCCCAAGTACTCAGCCCAACCCTGATGCGTTTGAGTGCGCTGTAGGGCTTTTTTGATGCCCGCATGTGTTGCCTGATTGGGTCCTGCGCCCGTAAAAAATTGGGCTACGAAAAATTATGGTGAAGTACTTATCAAATCACCATGGTGATTTTTACTCGGTACCCACCCCTATAAGCAGCTACTTTGCTTGGC
>SHXP01000117.1 GCA_009693225.1 Limnohabitans sp.
CCCCGATATTCCGGACACTTTTGATAGGTTCGAAGATGCTATCGGCGATGCGGAAACCAGACACAGGGAACGCAGGGGTATCTATCACCTTGCCCGGTGGCGGCGGATCGATACGAATCGAGGGCGGCTTGGCGGTGGGTGCCGGGGTTGGCACGCGCAACTGCTCCTGCACCCGTCCGGCGTCAGGCTGCACCTGGGCCAGGACGCGTGGCGCACCCAGTCCGAAAAGTCCGCAGGACAGCAGCGCCAACAACGGACGATGAGCACCTCGAGACAGCCAGTACTTCCTTCCTTGGCGCGAGCTGAGCTGATATCGTTTTATGGGTTATTGATGACACTATTTCGATAGTCGTGACTGGGCACTGAGCCGGCTGTTTTGTGCAAGCAGGGTGCGCGCCAGCTGCTTGGCCAGCATGTACAGCAAATGCCGTCCGATCGGAGGTGCTAACTCAAAGAGATCGTCGAATTGCACCCGGTTGAATGACGCCACCGTGACACTCTCGGAGGTGGTGCAGTTCTCAAAAGCGGGCAGATTCTCAACCAGCGATAGCAAGCCGACCCACTCGCCAACCCGCAATGATCGGTCAGCGCCATCGCCTGTCAGTGCACCACCGCTGGTCGTCGTGACTGCGCCGTCCATGATCAGATACAAAGCATGGCCCTGTTCACCTCTCACCGTGAATGAGTGTCTTGCAGGGTAGATGGCGACGTTCAGCATGCGCACAAAAACGGCAAGGTGCGGATCCGAAAAATTCTCGAAACCGGGTTGTAGTCGGAGAAAGTATTTGATGTCCATCATGATTCCGGTCAGGCTTGAGCCATCGCTAAAGACGCCTCAAGCTGGTACGACTTGCGCAAACGGTCGGCGAGCATCAGCACCAAGTGGGGTAGCAGTACAGTTGCTACTGCCTGATTTGTGGTGATCAAATCTTCCAGCATCTGGTGGCGCATGCGCAGGAAGCGCGCGGGTGTTTGCGTGGTGATGGTCGCACTGGCCATCAGTTCGCCGCTCAGCACCGAGACCTCGCCCAGCCACTGACCAGGGCCAAGGACGTTCAGCACGATTGAAGTCGGGCCATCCTCAACGGACACTCTGACAGTGCCGGCCACAATGAAATAAATTGAATCAACCGGCATGCGATGGCGTATCAATTGGCGCCCTTCTGGCAGCTCCAACACTGTGACGCCCTTCAATAAGGTCGCGGTATGGAGTGTTCCCAGCTCTTGCGCGAGAGTCGAAAAATGCGCGCAAAAGGCGTTCATTATTGCCTGTTCCATGGTGTGTCCTGTCGCTATTCTTCGACTTAAAACTGGACTGGGCTTTGCATGCGCACGATCGCCTCTGCCGTGATCGGTATCCGCATGCCACCGACATTCCAGTTGAGCGCCGGGATGGTTGGAAATTGCAGTGGAAGTTGGTTGATAATCGAACCGGCCAGCCCGGTGGCGGGAAGAGATACGCCGGCAGGCATTGCGCCGGTGACCGAGTTGGTGACCGAGGTCTCGGCGGCAGCCATTGCGCCGGTGACCGAGTTGGTGACCGAGGTCTCGGCGGCAGCCATTGCGTCGGTGAGCACATTGACTTCATGCCTGGTTGAGTGGTAGGTGTTGTTCATCGTTGAACATATATTCGGAATTCTTTCAGCGCTTGATGCCCAATATGACTCATGGGTCAGGTTTTTCACGCTGGCGATGCCGGTGGTCAAGGCATAAATAACCCGGTCGACAAAGGGCACCATCAACTTGACGCAGTAAGTCACTCTAATTTTCAACAGGTTGGCATCTTGTATGGACATGCCATCATGGAGAATGCTGCTGTCGCGGTACATCAGGTTGTCGTTTGAAATATCACCCGTACCCGACAGTAGCGAGAAGGCGTCGAACGCCTCTGGGGTGGGGCTGATAATTTCAACCCTGGCGGTATTCGGGTTAAAGATTTCGAACGCCGCAATCATACGGGCCTTGGCCATGTCGCTCAGAAAAGGGGCGCTGCTGGTGCGCATGAAAAACGGCGTCATGCCGCCAGCCACGCCGTCCATGATGGATGTCAGTTTGGCATTTTTCAAGGCGCCTTGTCGGGCGCCCATGAACGTCGCATAGTTCAGCGAGGCCTTGGCCTGGTAAATGAGAGCAAGCTGGATCACGCCGAGCACCAGCAACAGCAATGAAGGCAAGATAATGAGGTATTCCGTCATGGACTGACCGCACTGGCGCTGGCGTTGAGTGTTGGTTGCGGAAAGTCTCATTTGGCTTTCCCGCTCATGATGGTCGGCAAGCGCTCCAGCACTTGAATGATTTCAACGCTGTTCACAAACGCTGCATCGTTTGGATTTGACATCTGTTTGGCACGAAGAAACGCGAGCCATGACTGGCGCAGCATGACAATCCCCAAATTGTTCCAGACGCGCGGATCAGTGTCATTGATCGACAGCGATTGTCGATAGGCCTCTACGGCCAACTGAGGGTTGTTTGTGCGGGCGTAGATATTGCCTAGACGCAACCAGGTTTCTGCGTCTTGTTTTGCCAACGAGGTGAGTTTTTTGTAGAGCAACTCGGCGCGTGTATCGTCGCCTTGGTCAAATGCGGCTTGCGCTTCACGGTGCATCAAAGTCAAGTCATCGGTGCTGCCTTTTTTTAACATGGCAGTGCAGCCCACCAGCGAGAGATAAAGCGACAACAACAGGATGGCTGCTAAACGTTTCATACTACGACCGTCCGCCATGTCAGTTGCTCGCCTAAATGGAGCCGCAGAGTCGCCAGCGATCCTGCTGGCAGTTCCAGCGTTGCCTTTGCGGTGAAGGCCCCGGCGCAACGCAGTGGCTTGACGTTATGGACGAGTTTTTGAACATGCCCAGTGAGGTCCAAAAAGATCAAGTCGAGCGCGTAACGCATGCCGATGGTGTGCACCATACTGCAAGCGTCAATCAGCAGTCCTTCACCAGGGGCGAGGGGGGCGCGTCCCAGCAAACCGCGCATTCTTTCGAATGCGTTGGTGGCTTTCCAGACCCGCGGCACCAGGCAACGGTTGCCTGGTTCGCGGTAGACAGCGCCGAGCTTCAAAACAGTCCGGACTGCAGGAATTTCATCGCGATTGGGAATCCAATGACGATAAAGGTGACCGGGAAAATAAACATCATCAACGGACCAATCAGCTTGACTGGCGCTTCCATAGCTTGCTTTTCGGCACGCTGAAAACGTTCGCTGCGGCGCTGGTTGGCTTGCGAACGCAACGCCGAACCCAGCGAAGCGCCCATCTTTTCAGCCTGTATCACGGTGCCCACAAAACTCGACACCTCAGGCATCATCAAGCGTGACTCCATGCGGCGCAGGGCATCGGCGCGCGGTAATCCGGAGCGCAGGTCGCGGACCACCATGAAGAACTCTTGGCGCAAGGGGCCGGGTGGCCCCTTTTGCACCACCTGATTCAAAGCGCCGGTCAGGTTCAGTCCGGCTTCCACCGCCATGGTGATGAAGTCCAAGAACATCGGCATGGCCTTTTGCACCTGCTTGTAACGACGTTTGCGGGCGTCTTGCAGCCAGATCGCGGGGTAAAAATAACCCAGTAACGCACCGACCATGAGCATGGTCGGTGAGGACTTATGAAGCATGCTTGTGACCATGTACATGATGCCAAAAACAGCCACTAAAGAAACGATTTGCACCGCGTAAAACTGCTCGGCGGTCATCATGTGACCCACGCCGCTGTTGTTCAGCTTGGTGTTGGTGCGCTCCAGTTTTTCCAGTGAAATGCGCGATGTCAGGTGGAAATCAAGGATCTGCACCAGGGGCCACACCAAGCGCAAAGCCGGCGGGAGTTTGTCCATGTACTGGCGGTCCTCGTCAGGTACTGCACTACTCAAAGTTGAGTACACGTACAAAACAATCACCGTGATGGCGCCGATCATCGCGGACAAGATCCAGACAACAGCGGTTGAGTTCATACGTCGATGTTGACGATTTTTCGGATGCCGAGGTAGCCAATAGTGATCATGATGCTGACCACCAGCAGGACGCCCCAGCCATACAGGGTGTTGTAAAGAGGGGCCATCGCCTCTGGCTCCATCATGGTCAAAATACCCAGCAGAAAGACGGGCAACAGCGCCATCACGATGCCTTGCAATTTTCCCTGTGCTGTGAGGGCTTTGATCTTCCCTTCCATCTCGTGCTTGCGCGACAACGTGTGCGAGAGTGATTCGAGAATCTCGGCAAAATTGCCACCAACTTCCCGCGTGATCCTCATGGCCGCCACTAGCAACACAAAGTCGGGTAAGGGCATGCGCTTTTCCATGTTGGACAGGGCACTGTCAAAGTCCACACCGAGTCGCTGCTCGCGCAGCATCAAGTCAAACTCCTGTGCCAGAGGTGGTTTTTGTTCCTTCACCATCGATTCCAGTGCAACCATCAAACTGGCACCGGCGCGCATACCCCCCGAGACCATGAGTAGCGCGTCGGGCAGTTGTTTTTCAAACAACTCCGTGCGCCTCTTTTTGGTGTAGTTGAGGAGATAGCGGGGCATGAAAGCCACGACCACGCCTGACACGCCCGCCACCAATGGGTTATCGAGCAGCAGCAGCAGCACGGCCGGAACCACTACCAAGGCGCCTACGCTGTACTTGAACAGAACCTTGGGGTCGATAAAAATGAACATTTCGGCCAAGTCCGTCTTGGCCGCTGTGGCGAGTTTGTCCTGTTGGTATATAGCCAATGACCGGACCAACAGCATTGCCAGCATACCGATGGCGGCGGCTGCCGCCACCACGACGCCTATGAGGACGACCAAGTCGGACATCAGAGGTTGTGCGGTGGTTGGAAGATGGACAGATCAACCGGAATGCCGCGGCGGGCCATGTCCTGGCAGAAGTCGGGGATAAGGCCGGTGGCGATGAATTTGCCTTTGATCTTGCCGTTCTCATCGTAGCCATCCTGCTTGAACAAAAAAATGTCCTGCAGTTGCACGATATCGCCCTCCATACCGGTGACCTCGGTGATGTGCGTGATCTTGCGGCTGCCGTCTGGAAAACGACTTTGCTGAACGATCATGTGAACAGCCGAAGCAATCTGTTCGCGAATGGCACGCAAGGGCAAATCAAGGCCGGACATCAGGGTCATCACTTCAAGACGTGCGATACAGTCACGCGGTGTGTTGGCGTGGGCTGTCGTCATGGAGCCATCGTGGCCGGTGTTCATCGCCTGCAACATGTCCAGCGCTTCGCCGCCACGGCATTCGCCGACCACGATCCGGTCAGGTCGCATGCGCAGGCAGTTTTTGACCAATTCACGAATCGTGATGGCGCCTTTACCTTCAGAATTCGGTGGTCGTGACTCGAGTGAAATCAAGTGCGGTTTGGCCAACTGGAGTTCGGCCGCATCTTCCACTGTAACGATGCGTTCATCGTCCGGAATGTAGTTCGACATCACGTTCAGCAAGGTTGTTTTACCGGAGCCGGTGCCGCCTGAGATGACGATATTGGCGGCTTGACCGACGGCAATTTCCAGAAACTTCATCATATCTTTGGTCACCGAGCCGTAATTGATCATGTCCGTGTCGACCAGTTTGGACTTTGAAAATTTACGGATGGTGATGTTGCAGCCTTTGAGCGCCAGCGGCGGGATCACGGCGTTGACGCGTGAGCCATCTTTCAAGCGGGCATCAACCATGGGTGAGCTCTCGTCAATGCGACGGCCGATAGGCGCAACGATTCGCTCAATCGCCCCGAGTACTGCCTGGTCGGTGCTGAACGCAATATCAACCTTTGTCAATCGGCCTTTACGTTCAACGTAAATTTCATCAAAGCGGTTGACCATGATCTCGCTGACGGTCGGATCAGCCAACAAGTCTTCAAGCGGGCCCAGACCGATCACCTCGTTCAGCAACTCTCTGGCCAATCGGGCACTATCAATGTCAGCTGGCAGACTGGTGTCAGTGGCCAGAATTTCTGCAATCATCGTTTGCGTGTTCGAGCGCAATTCGTCTTCGCTCATGCTCCGGACGTCGACCCGTCGCAAATCCATCTGTGCAATCAATTTGCCATGCAGTTTCCGGCGCGCATCGTTCATCCGCTCAGTCAGGCCAGGCGTGGCGGCTACCACGACCTTCTGCGCTGGCGACTGCTTGACGACCGGATCCGATTTAGCCACGAAAGTACCAGCAACGGCTGCAGGCGAGGGCTGGGAAGCCGGTACAGCCGCAGTGTTTACAGGCGCGGCTTCGACGACCACATTAACGTAGTTGCCACCAATCCGAATCACGTCTTCAGCGCGCAGCGGGCCGTACTCTTTATCGATGGCTTTTCCGTTGACTTCCGTCGCACCCATGGCGCCATGGTCTTCTACAAAAAAGCCGGACGGCCGCCGATGAATCGTCGCGTGGCGTTTGCCCACCGTCCAGCCGCGCAACACGATCAGGTTGTCGTCGGCTTTGCCGATTGTGAGGCTGTCCTTCTCGCAGTTGACCCGCGTGGGCTCACTTTTTTCAGATCTGTATTCAACACTGAACATGGCATCCCCTGTAATCAAAAAAACCTTCGGCCATTAGTTGAGGATGCCGACGGCGCCCGGCTGAGATTTGAACTTTTCCTGAATCTCCTGTGCCTTTTGCAAGCGCTCTTGATTCAGACTTGAGGAAGGATCAATTACGGTCGGGGTGACGAAGATCACCAGGTCGGTGCGGCCACTGCGAAAGTTAGTTGACCGGAACAACGCGCCGAGGATCGGCAAGTCACCCAGACCCGCGAGTTTCGAGATGTCTTTCTGTAGTTCGGTGTTGAGCAGGCCAGAAAGCACAATAGTTTGCCCTGACTGCACGTTGAATTCGGAATCTGTTTTTCTGGTCAGGAAGCCCGGGTTGCCGCCAACGGCGACCGAGTTGTCAACGTTGCTGACCTCTGTTTTGAGTATGGTGCTGACGTTGTTATTCTCATCAGCCACCGGTTCAATAATCAGCTTGATGCCGTAGTCCTTGAATGTCACGCTAGCTGGGGAGTTGGCGCTGGCCGGCGAGATGATGGGAATTTGTCCGCCCGCCAGAAATTCTGCCTTGCCGCCGCTGCGCGCGCTCAGTTCAGGCGTTGCCAGGACATAGGCGTCACCGCTGTTGACGGCGAGATTGATCATCGAGGTGATGGCCGAGGTTATGCCTATGTAAGGGCGCCAGCCGGCGCCACCAACGGGAAGGG
>SHXP01000118.1 GCA_009693225.1 Limnohabitans sp.
CATGCGTTACGTGGCCTTGTACAACCATCAATTACCCCAGTCGGCGCTCAAGAGTAAAACCCCGATGAGGGCCATGAAAGACTGGTACGCTTCGCACCCTCATTTGTTTACGAAGCGTCCGTACGATCATCCGGGATGCGACAGCTAGCCAGCAAGCTTGCACGCAGGCAGTGAAGTTGCACGCAGATGCACACATGTACGCCGGATTGTTCGACGGCGCTGAAGAGACCCGCCTAGGGATGGTCTGCAAAAGTCACTTACCAGAATATACCGCCCAATGAAATCAAGTGCTTACGGATTGTTGATTGCTTACAAATTGAGTTTTTCAGAGAATCCCTAGTTCTCAAGCCAGAGCGCAAGGCCTATGTGTTTCTGATAAGCGGCAGCTTGAGTGTGAACGGTACGGTTTTGCAAGCAGGAGATGCCGCCTTGCTGGCGAATGAAACGGGCTTGCATGTGAGCTAAGGCAGGGACGCCGAGGTGCTGGTCTTTGACCTGGCACCGTGATTTATTTTTTCAACAGGAGAAGTTAATGGGTCAAACAGCAGTTGTCTACCATTCCGGCTACGGCCATACCCAGCGTATCGCCCAGATTGTGGCTGAAGGTGCCGACGCGCATTTGGTGGCGATCGATGCAGAGGGCAATATCAGCAATGCCGACTGGGCCTTCATCAATGCGGCCGACGCCATCATCTTCGGTTCACCCACCTATATGGGCATGGTGTCGTGGCAGTTCAAAAAATTTGCCGATGCCACTTCCAAGCAATGGATGAGCGGCGCCTGGAAAGACAAGATCGCCGGCGGCTTTACCATATCCGCCAACCTCAGCGGCGACAAGCTCTCCACCATCCAGTACTTCATTACGCTGGCCATGCAACTGGGTATGGTTTGGGTGGGGCAGACAGAAGCCAATAACGGCTCGCTCAACCGCCTGGGTTCATCCTCGGGCTTGATGGCGCAGGTCGGCCCCACCAGCCCGGCTTCCGACATTCCGCAAGGCGACCTGGACACGGCCCGTGCCTACGGTCAGAGAGTTGCTGCGATTGCGAAAAATTTACACAGCTGATTGAGCCGGCTGCAACTGCACGCAGCCTCCACGGTGTCGACCGTTGGTGTGCTGCTTGTCTATGAATGTTTGTCATTTGAATGCGTTAGCATGAAGCCATGAAAATTCTGAGCTTATTGCCCTGGCTGGATTGGATAGTTTTGTGCTTTTTCCTGGCCATGTGGGTCGGATATGCATGGTTTGCGCGCAGGCTGGCGGTGTACAAGCACTCGATTCTGGCGGCGAGTAACCGCTTTCGCTTACGTTGGATACGGGTGTCATTGACCCGCGACCCGCGCGTGCTCGACGGCATCATCACCCAAACGCTGTCGCATACGCCGTCTTTTTTCTCTTCCACCACCATCATCATCATGGGTGGACTGCTGGCATTGCTGGGTACCACCGACAAAGCGGCTGAACTGGTGAGGGAAATCCCCTTTTCTCAAGCCACGCCTATCCTGGTGTTTGAATTCAAAATAATTATTCTTATCGCGATATTCGTGTATGCGTTTTTCCGCTTTTCCTGGTCGATGCGCCAATACACTTTTGTGGCGCTGATGATCGGTGCACTGCCGACGACGCAGTTTTTTCACGACAACCCGGACAAGCAGGAGGATTACGCGCAGCGTGTGGCCGCCATGACCGGGCTGGCCGCCGAAACCTTCAATGACGGACTGCGGGCCTATTACTTTTCTTTTGCGGCCATGGGCTGGTTTTTCTCGCCGCTGTTTTTTGTGCTGACCACTTTGCTGATCGTAGCGATTTTGTACAACCGCGAATTTCACTCTGACGTACTGAACGTATTTGACGACGGTAACTAAGATAAAAATACCAGTTTGAAAAATAACTTATCAAGCGGGTCAATCCGATTTCAAAATTCAAATGTTTTGCAGGGAACGAGAGAGTTTTCCATTGTCATTGAATTTCTGCTGCCATTGACTGCAATATATACTCAAGGACTGTGGGCAAGCCTACTGAGGTTTTGACTTATGTCAAGGCATACAACATGCTTGTTGCTGAAAAATAGCCCTTGCTTGCCATCATCGCGGTGAATCAACTAACCAGATACTCTTAAGCATAGGCTATTCCTTCGACAACAAATAATTCCGGCAAGCCCGCCGGGGCTTGTTCTGGTTTGGTGTGTTGGCTTCCTGAGGCCGGTTTGATACTTTGATTCGGCACATTCTCAAGCGCTGACTGAATATGTCAGTAGATATGGTCGAACGGCAAGGCGATCAATTTGAGTTTGCTGTCCTCCACAAAAACGCTTCTCTCGTAGTTGTATGCGTCCGCACTGCCCAGGTTTTTATCTGAGCCCACAGCGGCCAGCCGGCCCGCCGAACATCACCTCCAAGGCGTCGGCAGATTCCATGATGCTTTGCACAATCTCACTTGCATGCTGACTGGCCCGGGCTGATACCAGGATGGCCGCCTGGGCAGACACCAATGGGCTGCCACCGAGGTGCCTGACCATGACCACAGCTGTTCATCAGTGCCGAAACCTGTCCCTCCAAATAGGGTGACAGAACAATTTGGTCAGAGAGTCTTCTGACCAAGGTTGCCGGGGTGATTCAGTGTATGCCTTGATGTCCAGTCCTCGCCACGGATTCTTAGGGATTAACTCAAGGTCGTCACATGCATAGTTCAGCAGACTTTTGAGCCATACGAAGCGGTCACGAGCTGTTTTTGACGAAGTCGGTTGTTTCTGTCGCCATGAACGAAACTTGTCGCCCATATCCCGGTTGATCTGGGCAAGCTTCACCTTCCCTGAAAACTCCGCAAAGAGATTGATGGCTCGGAGGCAGGCTCGGGATGAATCGTCGGACGTGTGTTTTGCCGCTTGCCAGCGCAGGTGCAAGTCACGTAGGCTAAGAGGAGCGCTGCTACCGGGTTTGATCGTTAAGCGGGTAGTAGCGGCAGTTTTGGGTGCGGTAACACTATCAGCAAGGATTTCAGCACGTTTGGCAGTCCCTTTGGAGATTGCCTCACGGTAGCTTCTTGAGCCAAGAGAGATTACGATGCGCCCAGTAGGGCGTTCTGCTCTGTGAGGGTGGTCAAGGGGCAGTACGACACGCATGTAGTACGTTGATCCTCGGAGAAAAAGTCCTGTGAGTCCAGCCATAAATGCTCCACGTTGATGTTTACGTGACACACTCAGGTGATACACAAAGCGACTTTTGAGCCTTCAAAACAACGTAAGTGCTTGTTTTGAAAAGAACGGCAGAAATAAGTTGACGAGCCTTGACCCCGGCACTGGCTCCACAGTTAGGGCTGCTTGGTTCCCCACCTGACCCGGTTGGCCGCTTCACCATGCGGGAAGGCCCGTCAGGTGAAATTGTACGCCCCGTAGAATCAGCCCCATGTCCTATCTGGTGCTCGCCCGCAAATACCGTCCCAAATCATTCGAACAACTGGTCGGTCAGTCGCATGTTGTGCAGGCGCTCACCAATGCCTTGCATTCGCAACGCCTGCACCACGCTTATTTGTTCACCGGCACCCGGGGTGTCGGCAAGACCACGGTGTCGCGCATTCTGGCCAAGTCGCTCAATTGCGAAACCGGCATCACCGACCAGCCCTGCGGCGTCTGTGCCGCTTGCACCGACATCGACGCGGGTCATTTTGTGGATTACACCGAGCTTGACGCGGCATCCAACCGCAGCGTGGACGAAATCCAGCAACTGCTGGAGCAGGCGGTGTACAAGCCGGTGCAAGGGCGCTTCAAGGTGTTCATGATCGATGAGGTGCACATGCTCACCGGCCACGCCTTCAGCGCCATGCTCAAGACGCTGGAGGAGCCGCCCGACTACCTGAAATTTGTGCTGGCCACCACCGACCCGCAGAAAGTACCAGTCACCGTGCTGTCGCGCTGTCTGCAATTCAATCTGCGCCCCATGGCCGCTGAAACCATCGTCGAGCACTTGCAGCAGGTGCTGCCCGCTGAAAACATCGCCGCAGACACCCAGGCCTTGCGTCTGATCGCCCGCGCTGCGCAGGGCTCCATGCGCGACGCCTTGTCGCTCACCGATCAGGCGATTGCCTTCTGCAACGGGCAGTTGCTGGAGGCCTCTGTGCGAGAAATGCTGGGCAGCGTCGACACCGGCCAAGTGTTCACGCTGATACAGGCGCTGGCCGAAGGCGACGGCCTGAGCGTGGTGCAAATCTGCGAGCAGTTGCGGGTGATGGGGTTTTCAGCCAGCTCGATGCTGGAGGGAATGTGCATGGTGTTGCAGCGCATGGCGGTCAACCAGACGGTCTGTTCCACCGCACAGGCCGCGTCCGACCCGGACCCTGACGCGCTGCGCATTGCATCCTTGTCCGGCCTGATGCCCGCGGATGAAACCCAGTTGCTCTACAGCCTGTGTCTGCACGGACGCGCCGAACTCGGTCTGGCACCCGACGAATTCGCCGCGCTCACCATGGTCTTGCTACGCCTGCTGGCGTTCAAGCCGCAGTCAACGGCTGAAAAAAAAACACTGAAAACAGCTGAAGCACCGGCGCTAGCTGTTTCGCCGCCTGTGACGGCAAACAGAATGCCTCAGGTGCCGTCCAGCCCTGCAGCACCCGCAGTCATGCACGCGCCTGCCCCGCCAAGCCAGCCTGCTGCGCCCGCGCCGGCCACGGCCGCTGTTGCGCCTGACATTGAACAAACACAGTCCCCCGCAAGCCCCACCGTCCCCGCCAAGACCATGCTCAGCCCTGAGCATGTGCCTGTGGACAATGCCGCAGCTGAGTTGTGGCACGGCCTGGTGGAGCAACTGCTGCAAGCCCAGAAAATCCAGGCCATGACGCGTGAGCTGGCGATGCTATCGCAACTGGTCTCACACAAGGATACTGTCTGGACATTGCAGGTCGAGCGTGAATCGCTGACTTCCAGCGCCAACCTTGAGCGTTTGCAAGCGGCCTTGCGTTCTCTGGGGCAAGAAGTGATATTGAATGTTCAAATCGGCGCTGTCACCGACAGCCCGGCCCTGCGCATGGCTCAACGGCAACAGCAGCGTTTGCAGCAAGCCGAGCAGGAGGTGTTGAGCCATCCGCTGGTACGGCAACTCATGCAGACATTTGACGCGAAAATCGTCCCCGGTTCCATCAAACCCTCAGCCCCATGAAAGAAACATATGTTTAACAAAGGTCAACTCGCCGGTCTCATGAAACAAGCCCAGGCGATGCAGGAAAACTTGAAAAAAGCCCAGGATGAACTGGCCTTCATCGAAGTCACCGGCGAGTCCGGTTCGGGCATGGTGCGCGTGCTCATGACCTGCAAGCACCAGGTCAAGCGTGTCACCATTGATCCTTCGCTGCTGGCCGATGACAAGGACATGCTGGAAGACCTGATCGCGGCAGCGTTCAACGACGCAGCACGCAAAGCCGAAGAGACCAGCGAAGCCAAAATGGGCAAATTGACTGGTGGTATGTCGGGCCTGCCCGGCGGTTTGAAACTGCCTTTCTGATGCGCGATCACAGCGCCCTAGATGGTCTGGTTCAGGCCTTGAAACGGTTGCCGGGCGTGGGGCAACGGTCTGCGTCGCGCATGGCCTTTCATTTGTTGCACCATGACCGCGAAGCCGCCATGCTGTTGTCGCAGGCTTTGAGCAATGCGGTCGCTGCCGTCAAGCATTGCCGGCGCTGTCATACCCTGACCGAGTTTGACATTTGCGGCACGTGCCAGGATTCAGGTCGAGACACCACCCGCTTGTGCGTGGTCGAGACACCCTCAGAACAATCGGCGGTTGAAAGAACACTGGCTTACCAGGGTTTGTATTTCGTGCTGATGGGCAAACTCAACCCGATCGAAGGCGTGGGGCCGGGCGACATAGGCATGCAAAAACTGATTGAACGCGCCGCTGACGGTGTAGTGCAGGAAATCATTCTGGCCACCAATTTCACCGCACAGGGCGAGGCGACTGCGCATGCGCTGAGTGATATTTTCAAACGAAAGGGACTGGTGGTGACACGTCTGGCGCGCGGCGTTCCTGTCGGCAGCGAGCTCGAATTCGTCGATCTGGGCACGATTGCCCACGCGCTTGTCGACAGGCGCAGCACTTAAGTAAACATCTCGGGGTTTCACCAAGGGGGAAGCTACCGATGCATGACATCGCAGACAGGTCTAAGCTTTGCTCATGTTTTCAAATAGCCACAAGATTTGCTACCAGAGGTTTGTCAGCAAACGACAGTGGATGCAATGCATGCTGGCGACGACTGCCGCCTTGCTTTGCAGCTCACGCCTTGCGCTCGCCCAGCCTGCCGACAAGATGCGGGTCAATCTGTTTCTCGACGATGCCTCCAGCCTGGTTCATCTGCCTGTATTGCTGGCACAGCACTTGGGCTATTTCAAGGCCGAGGGCTTGCAGCTTGATGTGCAGGAGCAAGCCTTTGGTGCAGTCGCTCAGCCGCCAGGCCCCGTCGGGGCTTTGCAGATCTGGTCGGCACCGCTGTTGCAAGGCCTGCAAGCCGGCCGCGCGCACGAGCCGTTGATGTCGGTGGTTCAAACCGGGCGTACCCCTCAATTGGCCCTGGCTGCTACCCGCAGGGTATTGACCGGCATCAAATCCCTGAAAGACCTGGAAGGCAAAAAAGTCGGCCTGCTTGAAACCGGTTCGCTGGCACAAATGTGCGTGGATTACTGCGTATTGCTGGCGGGCGGCAATCCTAAAAACATCAGCTACGTGGCGCTGGGCAATCCGCTGACTGCCATGGCCGTGCTGCGCGGCGGCGGCATCGATTTCTTATGTGCCAGCGATCCCTTGATTACCTTGCTGGAAAAGAAAGGCGAGCTTGAGTGCCTGCGCAATTTCCGCTCGCTCAAGGATACCCAGCGCTCTTTCGGCGGCTTGCTCCCTGGAAACAGTTTGCTGGTGCCGGCCGGCCTGGTTGCCAGCAATCCTGCGGTTTGCCAATCGCTGGTGAATGCAGTGGTGCGCGCCGCCAAATGGTTGAGAACCGCCGGTCCCTCGGACTTGCTTGGCACCATGCTGGACAGTACTTTTTTAACCGACCGCGCGGTCTACCTGAACGCGGTTGACAATATGCGCGAGAGTTATGCCGTTGACGGAATGTTGAGTAACGAGTCGTTTGCCATGGCCTTGCGTATCTGCAATAC
>SHXP01000119.1 GCA_009693225.1 Limnohabitans sp.
TGCGTGGCAGCTTCCATCGAGATGGGCAACAAACTCGCGGCCATGCCGACCAAGGCGCTGGTGGCAACGCGCGCTCTGTTGCGCGAAGCCGGTACCCGCAGCCTGAACCAGCAACTCGATGCAGAGCGCGACACCCAGTCAGCCATGGGGAAAACGCATGACTACATTGAAGGTGTCACCGCATTCCTGCAAAAGCGACCGGCCAGATTCACCGGTCAGTAAAGCATGAGCATCGCTGTCACTCTCGAAGAAACAGCCACCCGGGTCGGTCATGCCATGTTTGCTGTTGATGTGGCGTCCAAGGACACCATGGGCATGGAATTGCTGTTGTGCGCGCCCGGTCATGCGCGCATGCGCATGCAGGTGCACGACCATCACTTGAACGGGCACGGCATTTGCCACGGCGGCTTTATCTTCACGCTGGCCGATTCCACTTTCGCTTTCGCTTGCAACAGCCACAACAAAAATGCCGTGGCAGCAGCAGCCAGCATTGAGTTTTTAAAACCTGCTCAGTTAGGCGACGAGCTCACTTGCATCGGTGTGGAACAGGTATTGATCGGACGCCACGGTGTGTACGACATGACTGTGCGCAACCAGCATGAGGAAGTGATTGCCTTGTTCAGAGGCAAGAGCGCACAAATTCCTGGAACGGTTGTCGACCCATGAAAACTGAATTTACTTTAGAGCCGATAGAAAAGGCCAGCGAGGATGAACTGCGTGCGCTGCAATTACAGCGTTTGAAGTCAACTTTGGCCCATGCATACGCGAACTCGGCGGTGTACCGCGCCAAGTTCGACGCCGCCGGTGTACACCCGCAGGATTGCCGCAGTTTGAGCGATCTGGCGAAGTTCCCTTTCACCACCAAGGCAGACCTGCGTGACAGCTATCCCTTCGGCATGTTTGCCGTCGCGCGCGACAAACTGGCGCGTATCCATGCCTCCAGCGGCACCACCGGCAAGCCCACGGTGGTCGGCTACACCTTGAACGACATTGACACCTGGTCGCATTGCGTGGCGCGCAGCATCCGCGCCGCCGGTGCACGGCCCGGCGACACGGTGCATGTCAGCTACGGCTACGGTTTGTTCACCGGCGGACTGGGTGCGCATTACGGCGCGGAAAAACTCGGCCTGACCGTGGTGCCGTTCGGCGGCGGTCAGACTGAAAGACAAGTGCAATTGATCAACGACTTCCGCCCCGACATCATCATGGTCACGCCCAGCTATATGCTGGCCCTGGCCGATGAGTTCGAGCGGCAGGGCTTGTCGGCGCGCGACAGCAGTTTGCGCCTGGGCATCTTCGGCGCCGAACCCTGGACCAATGACATGCGATTGAACATAGAGCAGCGCATGGGCATGGACGCCGTGGATATTTACGGCTTGTCCGAGGTCATCGGCCCTGGTGTCGCCAGCGAGTGTGTGGAAACCAAGGACGGGCCGACCATCTGGGAAGACCATTTCTACCCGGAGATCATCAACCCTGAAACAGGCGAGCCGGTGGCCGACGGTGAACTCGGCGAACTGGTGTTCACCAGTCTGAGCAAAGAAGCCATGCCCATCATCCGCTACCGCACGCGCGACCTGACGCGCCTGCTGCCGGGTACGGCGCGCACCATGCGGCGCATGGAAAAAATCACCGGCCGCAGCGACGACATGATGATTATTCGCGGGGTCAATGTGTTTCCGACGCAAATCGAGGAACTGATATTGCGGCAACCCGCTTTGAGCGCGCATTACCAGTGTGTGCTCACCCGGGAGGGGCCGCTGGACCATCTGATGGTGAAAGTCGAAACCCTTGCCGGTCTGAGCCCGGATTCACCGCAAGCCAAAGCTGCGGCACAGGCGCTGGTGCATGAAGCCAAGGCTTACATCGGTACCAGTTTGAACGTGGAGTTATGCGCTGAAGCTTCGATAGAACGCAGTCATGGCAAGGCCAAACGCGTGGTCGATCTGCGCAAACGCTGAAGCCTTCAGAGGGCGGAATTACCGGCCAGCCATTGACCGACTTTGACCGGGTCCCGGATACCGAGTCGCCATGTCTGCTGTGTTTTTGCGGGCAGCCGCACCGGCAGTTGCAACAGCTGTCCGTCGCGCGCCACCAGTGCGGTGAAAGTCTTGTGCCTGCCCAGCAGGCCTGGCAGTTGATCAATCCGTTTGATGCGCCAGCTGTCGGCCGTTGTACTTTGCGCGGCCACAGTCACGCCCAGCCATTCGTCGCCGGGGGCGAAACCCGCAAGCTCGGCGGCACTGCCGTTGAGCACGGTTTGCACCTGAATGGCATGATTTTCCTGCACGCGCAAACCGAGTTGCTGAGCCAGTGCAGCCTTGTCCTCGGCGATGTCCACGCCCTGAGCTGTCAACATTTCGCGCAAGGGCAAGTCGGCTGTGCCGTGTACCCAGGTCTTGATGTCGCGTTGCCAGCTGCGCCCGGTGATGTCTTTCAAAACCTGCAATAAATCATCCTCCTGCATGGGGCCTGCCTTGCAGCGTTTCCATAAACCGCGCATGACTTCGTCCAGGCTGTGGCCGGATTGGCGCAATGACAAATCCAGGCACAGGCCGACCAACGTACCTTTGGCGTAATAGCTGACTGACAGATTCGGGCTGTTGGCGTCCGGGCGGTAGAGTTTGGTCCAGGCTTCAAAGCTGGCTTGTGCCACGCTGTGTTTTTTGCGCCCCGGGGTTTGCAACACATTGTTGATGGTTTTGGCCAGCAGCTTCAAATACACCGCCGGTGAAATCAGCTCGGCGCGACACAGCAACACATCGTCGTAATAACTGGTGATTCCCTCGAAGAACCACAGCAGGTCGGTGTAGTTCTCCTGAGAATAGTCATAACTTGCCAGTGAAACAGGTCGCAGTCGCTTGACGTTCCAGGTATGGAAATACTCATGACTGATGAGCCCCAGCAGACTGACATAGCCGTCACTGTGCAGGCTCTGGTCCACGCGCGGCAGGTCTTCGCGCTTGCATATCAAGGCAGTGCTGTGCCTGTGCTCGAGACCGCCGTAGCCGTCGGCCACCGCATTGATGAGAAACACATAACGGTCATGGACGGCTTTGCCTTTACCGTGCCAGAAATGGATTTCTGTTTCGCAAATGCGTCGTGTGTCTGCCAGCAGGCGGGCGCCGTCGAACGAGGGCGCAGCACCGGTGACCACCACAGTGTGCGGCACGCCTCGGGCGACCAAACTGCCGGACCAGAAGCCGGCCATTTCCACCGGTGAATCAGCCAGTTCATCGTAGCCGGCGGCGCTGTAAAGCCCGAAGCCGTTGGCAGCGGTTTTCAAGGGTTGCAATGCTGTGGCCAGGCGCCAGTGCGGGCATTGGGCAGGCTGTGAAATATGCAGTGAGTGTGTTTGCTGCTCGTGACCAGCGGCGATCAGACACAGACTGGTCGGGTTGAAAAAACCGCGCAAGGCATCCAGCCAGGCGGTGCGCACCGATGCGTCATACGCATGCACCTGGTAGTGAAGAGTCAATGGTGTTGATGCATCAGCCTGCACTTGCCATGCGGCCTTGGCGGTTTGCGTGACAGCGCATTCACGGCCCAGCTGGCTGGCTTTGAGCAGGCTCAGTTGCTTGGAGAATTCGCGCACCATGTAACTGCCGGGTATCCACACCGGCAATTGCAGGATTTGTAAGGCAAAGGGTTGGGCAATCGTCAGCGTGACGCGCCACAGATGAGCATGCAGATCGAGTACTTCAATCTGGTAATGCACATCTGCGGCAAGCGGTTTCATGGCTGCTTGGCCAGCATTTTTTCGATTTGCGCCAGATCAATCGCACCGGGTACGCGTGTGCCGTCGGTGAAGATCAGGGTGGGCGTGCCGGTGATTTTCATTTTCTGGCCGAACTCGGTGTTGCGTTTCAAAGCCGCGGTGTCACAGGCGGCAGAGACCGGTGTCTGATCGCGCACCATCCAGTCCTGCCAGCTTTTGGCGGGCTCTTTGGCGCACCAGATGGATTTGGATTTCTCCACCGAGTCCTTGCCCAAAATGGGGTACAAAAACAGGTAAACCGTGATGTTGTCCGCCTTGGCAAGATCGCGCTCAAAGCGTTTGCAATAGCCGCAGTTAGGATCTTCAAACACGGCCAGCTTGCGCTCGCCGTTGCCTCGAACAATGGTGATCGCGTCTTTGACAGGCAGGGTTTTGAAATCGATGGCGGTGATTTTCTGCACCCGCTCGTCAGTCAGGTTGCGCTGCGTTTTGGTGTCAATCAGTTGACCTTGCAATAAATAGCTGCCGCTGGCATCGGTGTAATAAATCTCGGTGCCGTCAACCCGCAGTTCAAACAAGCCCGCCATGGGCGTGCGCCGCACCTCGTCAATCGGCTGAATATGCGGCATGCGTTCTTTGAGGTTTTTGCGGATCAAGACTTCCTCGCCTTGGGCAAATACCGCGCCGCCGGTGAGCAGTGCGGACCAAAAAAAGGCGGATGGAATATTGAGATGGCGTAGAGAGGTGATCATAAATTCCCCGGTTGAATTCAATGCATGGCTTGCTGTACCGTCCATTGCTTGAGCGGTGTGAATTGGTTGAAACTGTTCAAGCCCCAATTGCGCAGTGTTTGAATGGCAGTATTCGGGTGATTGAACAAACGCTGCAAGCCGTCGCAAGCCAGCCAGGTGACTTGCAGACCGGCTTTGCGCGCACGCTCGTAACGGCGCAGCAAAAACCGGTCGTCGACACTGCGCCAGTACGCGGTGGTTTCGCGTTCTTTCAGCACCGCGGCCAGTTCGCTGACATCGGCCAGGCCCAGGTTCAGACCCAGACCCGCCAGTGGGTGGATGCTGTGTGCGGCGTCGCCGGTCAGCACCCAGGCACCGCCATCGTCAAAACGCCCGCTCCAGTGCGCGGCCTTGGCAAGTTGCAAGGGCCAGACCTGTGCGGCGCTGCTGACTTGCAGTTCGCCCAAGGTCTGCCGGCTGGCTTGTGTGATGGCATCGGACAGTTGCTCGGGCGAGACGTGTTGCAATTGCACTGCCCGCGCAGACGGCATGGACCAGACCACCGCGGCTTCGTCACCGGCACTGCCGCCCATGGGCAGCAGCGCCAGGATGTCGAGTTCATGGCCGTTTTGATTGAACCATTGCAAGGCCTGCTGGCGGTGCGGTTTGGCGCAGCGCACGCGGGTGGCCAGCGCGTGCTGCGCATAGGGCAGAGTGTCGTAGGCGACGCCCAGGTCCTGGCGTGTGCTGCTGTGGCGGCCTTCGCAGACCACGGTCAGTCTGGCTTTGACGGGCGCGTCCACCCGCTGTATGGAGGGTTGAAAAGTGATGGCGTCTGCCAGCAGATTTTCCAATGCGGGCACATCGACAATATGGGTCAGGCCATGGATAGAAGGTGACTGAAACTGCACCTGGCCGCCGGCATCGCCCCAGACCCGCATGGATTGAACGGGCGTGGCCTGCCCGGCGTCCGGCCAGCAACGCAAGTCTGACAGCAGTTCGTGAGAACGGGCATTCAAAGCAAAGGCGCGCACGTCGTTGACCACCGGCGGCTGGCCGGCCAGGGCAACGCGCAGGCGCTGGTGCGCCAGCAGCAAGGCCAGTGTGCTGCCTGCAACGCCGCTGCCGCGGATGCAAATATCAAAGGACGAAGTCATGAAACCATTGTAGGAGTTGGCTGGCCGTAGAATTTCAGGCTTTGCGCACAACCCTAGCCTGCGCTTTAGCTTTCCAAGGAAACAGCCATGAGTTTGAAATGCGGCATCGTGGGCTTGCCCAACGTCGGCAAGTCCACCCTGTTCAACGCCCTGACCAAAGCGGGCATTGCGGCTGAGAATTACCCGTTTTGCACCATTGAGCCGAACGTCGGCGTGGTCGAGGTGCCGGACACCCGTCTGGCCCAATTGTCCGAGATCGTCAAACCCGAGCGCATCGTCCCTGCCATTGTCGAGTTTGTCGACATCGCCGGCCTGGTCGCCGGGGCCAGCACCGGCGAAGGTCTGGGCAACCAGTTTCTGGCGCACATCCGCGAAACCGATGCCATCGTGAATGTGGTGCGCTGTTTTGAAGACGACAACGTGATTCACGTGGCCGGCAAAGTGGATCCGATCTCTGACATCGACGTGATTCAAACCGAGTTATGTCTGGCTGACCTGGGCAGTGTTGAAAAAGCCTTGCACCGGCATCAGAAAACCGCGCGCTCCGGCGACAAGGAAGCCGCCAAACTTGTCGCTATTCTGGAGCGCTGCCAGCTTACGCTGAACGACACTAAACCGGTTCGCACCATCGATTTCAGCAAGGAGGAGAAGCTCGCGGTCAAGCAGTTTTTCCTGATCACCGCCACGCCCGCCATGTTTGTCGCCAACGTGGCCGAGGACGGTTTCGAGAACAACCCCATGCTCGATCGCCTCACCAAATTTGCGCAGGCGCAGCACGCACCGGTGGTCGCCATCAGCGCCAAGCTCGAAGCCGAGATGAGCGAGATGAGCGATGAAGACCGCGACATGTTCCTGGCTGAACTCGGGCAGACTGAACCCGGCTTGAACCGCCTGATCCGCTCGGCCTATACCTTGCTGGGTTTGCAAACTTACTTCACCGCTGGCGTGAAGGAAGTGCGCGCCTGGACCATACGTGTGGGCGACACCGGCCCGCAAGCCGCCGGCGTCATTCACACCGATTTTGAAAAGGGCTACATCCGCGCCCAGACGATTGCCTTCGATGATTTCATTCAGTACAAAGGCGAGCAAGGTGCCAAAGACGCCGGCAAGATGCGCGCTGAAGGCAAGGAATATGTGGTGAAAGACGGTGACGTGATGAACTTTTTATTCAGCAGTTAAACAGAACATCGGATTCCTGTGGATTTCACCGGACAGACTAAACCCCGTTTAGCCCAGTGCTTGCGGGGTTTTGTGTTCCTTGCTGATCCGCGTTGATCCGTTGCAAGCCGGGTATAAACCGGGTACGCTACCGGGTACGGAGTCAAAACCGGGTATCAATTAACCGGGTACGGCTCGAACCCCGGAGAACAGGCCATGCTGACCGATACCCAATGCCGCACCGCCAAGCCCAAGGACAAGCCTTACAAGCTGTCAGACGGCAAGGGGCTGTATCTGGAAATCAAACCCAACGGGGTGAAAGCGTGGCGTTACCG
>SHXP01000120.1 GCA_009693225.1 Limnohabitans sp.
TTTATTCGATGGCCTTGACCATGTCTTCGACCACTTTTTTGGCGTCGCCGAACACCATCATGGTTTTGTCCATGTAGAACAATTCGTTGTCCAGACCGGCATAGCCAGCCGCCATGGAGCGTTTGTTGACGATGACGGTTTTGGCTTTGTAAGCTTCGAGAATAGGCATGCCGTAAATCGGGCTGCCCTTGATCATCGCCGCCGGGTTGACCACGTCATTGGCGCCCAGAATGATGGCGACGTCGGCCTGGCCGAATTCGCCGTTGATGTCTTCCATCTCGAACACCTGGTCGTAAGGCACTTCGGCCTCAGCCAACAAGACGTTCATGTGGCCCGGCATGCGACCGGCCACCGGGTGGATAGCGTATTTCACCGTGATGCCTTTGTGCGTCAGTTTTTCCGCCAGCTCTTTCACCGCGTGCTGGGCACGGGCGACGGCCAGGCCATAGCCGGGCACGATGACCACGGTCTCGGCATTGCCCAGGATAAAGGCCGCGTCATCGGCGCTGCCACTTTTCACCGGCCGCTGCTCGGTGCTGCCGGCTGCTGCGGCACCTGCCTCGCCGCCGAAGCCACCCAGAATCACGTTAAAGAACGAGCGATTCATCGCCTTGCACATGATGTAGGACAGGATCGCACCCGAACTGCCGACCAGCGAACCGGCAATGATCAGCATGCTGTTGTTGAGTGAAAAACCGATGCCGGCTGCAGCCCAGCCCGAGTAGCTGTTGAGCATGGACACCACCACCGGCATATCGGCGCCGCCGATCGGGATGATGATGAGCACACCCAGTACAAAGGACAGCGCCAGCATCAGCAGGAAGGCAATCCAGTCGCCGCTGAGCATGAAGAACACGCCCAGTGCGACCGTGGTAATGCCCATCAGCAGGTTCAGCTTGTGTTGACCGGCAAACACCACGGGTGCGCCCTGGAACAAACGGAATTTGTATTTGCCTGACAGCTTGCCGAAAGCGATGACCGAACCGCTGAAGGTGACGGCGCCGATGGTCGCACCCAGGAACAGCTCGAGGCGGTTGCCATTCGGGATATCCAGCGTGCCCATGCCTTGGCCGACGATGTCGAAGGCGGCAGGCTCTACCACTGCCGCAATTGCGATGAACACCGCCGCCAGACCGATCATGCTGTGCATAAAGGCGACCAGCTCAGGCATTTTGGTCATCTCGACGCGCTGCGCCATCGCGGCACCGGCGCCGCCGCCGATCACCAGACCGAGCAGCACCCAGCCCAGACCCTGCACCGGATCAACCTGCCCGATTTGACTTGCTTGATTGAAGATCAACGCAGCAGTGGTGATGACCGAAATGGCCATGCCGCTCATGCCAAACAAATTACCGCGAATCGATGTGGTCGGGTGCGACAGCCCCTTGAGCGCCTGAATAAAGCAGATGCTGGCGACCAGGTACAAAAGAACAACGATGTTCATGCTCATTTCTCTGCTCCTGCCTTGGGGGCTTTTTTCTTGAACATCTCCAGCATGCGCCGGGTCACCAGAAAGCCGCCGAACACATTGACCGCCGCCAGCGCCACCGCCAGCACGCCCATGGTTTTGCCCAGCGGCGTCACGGTAAGCGCTGCCGCCAGCATGGCGCCGATGATGATGATGGCCGACACCGCGTTGGTCACCGCCATCAAAGGCGTGTGCAAAGCGGGCGTGACGTTCCAGACCACGTGGTAGCCGACGTAAATCGCCAGCACGAAAATGATGAAATTGGTGATGGTGTGGTCCATGCTTATTTCCTTTTGACGTCGCCACCCTGTGTCATCAGGCAGGCCGCCACGATGTCGTCTTCCATGTCAACGGTGAATCCCTTGTCCTTGGGCAACACCAGTTTCAAAAAATCCAGCACATTGCGCGCATACAGCGCTGACGCGTCAGCGGCCACGAGTGCGGGCAAATTGGTTTCGCCGACCAGCGTGACGCCGTGCTTGACCACGGTGCGGTCGGCTTCGCTCAAGGGGCAATTGCCGCCCACGCCATCGGCGCCTTTGCCGGCCGCCAGATCAATGATGACCGAGCCAGGCTTCATGCTTTTGACCATGTCCTCGGTGATCAGCACCGGCGCGGCACGCCCGGGAATCAAAGCGGTTGAAATCACCGCGTCGGCCTGCGCCACACGCTTGGCGACCTCCCGTTTCTGGCGCTCCAGCCAGCTGGCTGGCATGGGCCGAGCGTAGCCGCCGACGCCTTCGGCGGCTTCTTTTTCCTCCGCGGTTTCATACGGCACGTCGATGAACTTGGCACCGAGCGACTCGACCTGCTCTTTCACGCTGGGGCGCACGTCCGAGGCTTCGATCACCGCGCCAAGGCGCTTAGCGGTGGCGATGGCCTGCAAACCGGCGACGCCCACGCCCAGAATGACAACCCGCGCGGCCTTGACGGTACCGGCCGCGGTCATCAGCATGGGGAAAAAGCGCTGGTATTTGTCGGCCGCCATCATCACGGCCTTGTATCCGGCGATATTGGCCTGCGAGGACAGCACGTCCATGCTTTGCGCGCGCGTGTTGCGCGGCGCTGCCTCAAGCGCAAAACCGGTCAGACCGGCAGCGGCGATGCGTTGCAAGCCTTCGCCGTCAAACGGGTTGAGCATGCCTATGAGGGCGCTGCCGGACTTCATGTGCGGCAACTCGGCGGCAGACGGTGCGCGCACCTTGAGCACCAGTTCGGCACCCAAGGCGCCGGCGGCATCGGTGATCTGCGCACCCGCGGCTTCATAAGCGGCATCGGTGACGCTGGCAGCGACACCGGCACCGGACTGCACCTTGACGGTATGGCCCTGGGCAATGATTTTTTTGACTGTTTCTGGGGTCACGGCAACACGGGTTTCGCCCGCCGTGGTTTCGGCAGGCACGCCAATCAGCATGGTTATCTCCTCTACGCAATGGGCGAGAACCATCGCAGATTCACAATAAGCCCTAAAAAGGGGATATTTTGCACCATGACTTACCGTTGGAAACCCAGTGTGACAGTAGCGGGCATCATCGAAAAAAACGGACGCTCCCTGCTGGTGGAAGAACATACCCCCAAAGGACTGATGTTCAACAACCCCGCCGGCCACCTCGACCCGGGCGAATCGCCGCTGCAAGCCTGTGTACGCGAAGTGCTGGAGGAAACCGCTTATGCCTTCACACCGACAGCATTGGTTGGCATTTACCTGTCGCGCTTCAGCAAACCTGCAAGCCCTGATGACCCGGATGAAGACATCACTTATTTGCGTTTTGCTTTCACCGGTGAGTTGGGTGCACACGACCCGACAAGAAAACTCGACACGGGCATAGTGCGGACCTTGTGGATGAGCATGGAAGAAATGCAAGCCAGTCATGCCCGGCATCGCAGCCGTTTGCTGATCCGCTGCGCCCAGGACCATGCGCGCGGTATACGTTTTCCGCTGGACATCATTTATACAGATGCCGGTGTTTACCAGGCGGGCGGCCCGGCCTGAATCAAGGCTTGAGTATTTCCGCCGCCGGGTCTTCGGCAGACATGACCTGATGCGCCCAGGCTGTAAGCCGGCTTGTGTCTGAGCGCAATACCTCTTGCTTGACCCGCAGTATCTGGGTCGGATGCATGGAAAAATACCGCAGACCCAGACCGAGCAGCAACCGGGTCATGGCGGGGTCACCCGCCATTTCGCCGCACAAAGACACTTCTTTGCCGGCGGCGGCACCCTGGGTTATCGTGTCTGCCAGCAAGCGCAGAATCGCCGGGTGCAAGGGGTCGTACAAATGTGCCACCTGTTCATCAGCGCGGTCAATCGCCAGGGTGTACTGAATCAAATCATTGGTACCGACCGACAGAAAATCAAAATGCTTTAAAAACAGCGGCAGGCTCAGGGCCGCTGCCGGTACTTCAATCATGGCCCCGACTCTCAAGGGACCATTGGGCACGGATTTTTTATCCAGTTGCTGCCGCGCCTGTGCCAGCAACTGCAAGGTCTGGTGTATTTCCCTGGCGTGCCCCAGCATGGGTATGAGCAGATTGACTTTGCCGTGCGCGGCAGCACGCAAAATGGCGCGTAATTGGCTCAGAAACATGCCTGGATCAGCCAGGCTCCAGCGGATCGCACGCAGTCCGAGCGCAGGGTTCAGATGCGCCTGGTCCTTAGCGGTGCGGTCCAGCGGTTTGTCAGCACCGACATCGACTGTGCGTATCGTCACCGGCAATCCCTGCATGCCCAGCACCGCACCCATGTAGGCCTGGTATTGCTCCTCTTCGTCGGGCAAGCGCCCTTCGCGGCCCATGAACAAAAATTCACTGCGGAATAAACCGACGCCCACAGCAC
Organism: Limnohabitans sp.; assembly: GCA_009693225.1. Taxonomy (GTDB): domain Bacteria; phylum Pseudomonadota; class Gammaproteobacteria; order Burkholderiales; family Burkholderiaceae_C; genus Limnohabitans. The sequence continues at coordinate 4,302 of SHXP01000120.1, forward strand.
CCATTTCCATGGCAATGCTTGTGCCTTCGGGCAATTCAATATTGGCAAGCAAGTGAATGTGCATGCCGTCCAGTGTCACAGCCGGGGTATGTTTCAAACGCGCTAGCCGTTCGCGCTCTAATTCCGCCTGGCGTTGCTTGAAAGCGTATTCAGCAAGAATAATGGGGGACGGGCCGACAATGATGACACCGGCATCGCCATCGATGATGACCCAGTCGTCCTGGCGTACCAGCTGGCTGGCATTGCGCGCACCCACCACGGCGGGTATGTCAAGGCTGCGCGCCGCGATGGCGGTGTGCGAAATCTTGCCGCCGACATCTGTCACAAAGCCGGTGAACACGCTTTGCTTGAACTGCAGCATATCGGCGGGCGACAAATCGTGGGCAATCAGTACCAATGGCACTTCATGGTTATCGTCCAGCAAATGGTCCTGGTGCCACGAACTCTGCGGCTTGCGAACAGCGGGCTGCGGCAGACTGGTCGGCAAACCTTTCATGTGGCGCAGCAAGCGTTCGACCACTTGCTCAAGATCGCCTTTGCGTTCGCGCAAATAAGCGTCTTCCATCTCGTCAAATTGACGGGCCACCACTTCCAGTTGAGAAGTCAGCGCCCACTCGGCGTTATAAAGCCGGTCGGTGACCCAGTGTCTGACACCGTCTGCCAGCATTTCATCCTGTAACAACATCATGTGCACTTCGAGCAGCGCCGGCAATTCAGGCGGGGCATCTTTGGGCACAGATTGGTGCAGGCGCTGAACTTCAGCGATGACCGCTGCGCGGGCCTGCGTGATGCGGATCAATTCTTCATCTATTTGCGCGGGTTTGATGAAATATTGCGCCACATCCACACGGCTGCTAGCCACCAGCACCGCCTTACCGATGGCAATGCCGCGTGCGACAGCCAAACCGTGGATTGAAAAGGTCATGGCGGCTTTATTGCCCTTCGTCAAATTTGTCGGCGATAAGTTTCAACAAAGCCTGCATGGCTTCCTGCTCCTGCTCGCCTACGGTTTCAATGCTGATTTCTGTGCCCATACCAGCTGCGAGCATCATCACACCCACGATGCTTTTGGCATTGACGCGACGTTCGCCGCGTATCAACCAGACTTCGCAGGGAAAGCTGGCCGCCATTTTCGTCAATTTGGCTGAAGCTCTTGCGTGTAATCCCAGTTTGTTGCAAACCACTGTATTTGTTTTCATAACTGCTTTTGAAATAGTTATGTGTTTGTTCAATCAGCGTCCAGGCGGCAAACGCCTTTCGTTCCACCGTCCAATGCCCGTTGGGTCAATTCAGTCAGGTTTTCATGTCTGTAACAGACTGTGCGCAGCAGCATGGGCAGATTAACACCTGCCACCAGACGCGTATTCAGACCCTGAACCAGCCGCAAAGCCACATTGGCCGGTGTCGCGCCCGCCACATCTGTCAAAACCAGTGTGTCTTGTTGCGATCCGGCGGCAAGCATGCGACGTGCAGCTGACAAGGTGTCTTCAGGGGCTTCATGCGTCGGCACATCGAGCGCTAGGACTTCATCCGCGCATTCGGGGAAAACATGCAATGCACAATCTCTCAAGGCCTTGGCCAAGGGTGCGTGGGCAATGATCAGAATGCGTGTGCTCATGAACGGGACTCCCGGAGGATTATCACCTCTGGCAGTCCTCCATCCTGCTTGAGCGAGAATGCCTGCATGCATTCTCTTGACGGCATCAAAGTTCTGGATTTATCGCGTGTACTCGCCGGACCCTGGTGTACACAAACGCTGGCCGACCTCGGCGCCGATGTGGTCAAGGTCGAGCGCCCCGGTGCCGGCGACGATACCCGGGGCTGGGGACCGCCTTTTTTGCAGACGGCTGCACATACCGACAGCGCCGAATCGGCTTATTTTCTGGGTGCTAACCGCAACAAACGCTCCATCACCTGTGACCTGGCCAGCGCTGAGGGCCAGCAATTGATTCGCGCACTGGTGGCGAAAGCTGATGTGCTGGTGGAGAACTTCAAGGTCGGTGATATGCAGCGCTACGGGCTTGACTACGCCGCCATGAAAACCGTCAACCCCAGTTTGGTGTATTGCAGCATCACCGGCTTCGGTCAAACCGGCCCTTACGCAGACCGCGCCGGTTATGACTTCGCCGTGCAAGCCATGGCCGGCTTGATGAGCGTCACCGGCGAACGCGATGACGCAGGCGGCGGGCCGCAAAAGGTAGGCGTGGCCGTGGCTGACCTGTTCACCGGCATGTACGCCACAGTATCTGTTCTGGCTGCGTTGCGCCATGCTGAGCGCACCGGCAAGGGCCAGCACATCGACATGGCTTTGCTCGACACCCAAGTGGCGATGCTTGCCAACCTGGGTGCCAATTACCTGGTGCATTCCCCGCCCAAGCCGCCGCCCGGCCGCATGGGCAATGCCCACGTCAATATCGTTCCTTACCAGGTGTTTGAGGTGGCCTCAAAGCCTGACGGTGAACGCGATTTTTTGATTGTCGCTGTCGGCAACGATTCTCAATATGTCAAACTATGTGACTGTATCGGCCACCCCGAATGGGCCGCAGATGATCGCTTTGTCCGTAACCAGGATCGGGTCAGACACCGGGATGTGTTGATACCTATGCTGGCCTCAGCCTTGATGACACGGGGTAAAACCCATTGGCTGGGCTTGCTCGAGGCCGCCAAGGTGCCATGCGGCCCGATCAATAACCTGGCCGAGGTGTTTGTAGACCCGCATGTGCTGCACCGAGGCATGGTGCAGCAATGGCAGCATCCGCTCAAAGCCGATTTATC